>JAKAMT010000089.1 GCA_021812705.1 Bacteroidota bacterium
GCCTCTTCACGGCTCATAAATTCTTCCTGAACGGATATATCTTCAGAAACCGCTCTGTTCACAGTCTCTTCTATCTTACAAATTTCTTCCGGTGTAAGATCCCGGTCAAATCTGTAATCGCACTTCGATTTTTTCTTTTCGATATGCTGCGTGAAAGACCTTCCCCGGTTGAACATTTTTACCATGGTTCCGTTGAGAATATGTTCCGCGCTGTGCATTCTTGGATGATATTCTTTGGGATTTTCTTTGTATTCCATAAACTTATTTCTTTCTTTTAAAATGATAAGACTGCGTTAAAAACAATTTCCGAAATCAACGGTTCAAATCTACAAATCTGAACTGAAAATTTTCAGATCATTTTTAATGCAGTCTCAATTAAAATCAGTCTGCTTTTAATCCTTATTAGTATCTAATTCCCGTCCCAAAAGATATTTGAACCAGAACTTCACGCGCTCGCGGGTGGCGTGCGGCATTCCAACGCCGTGCCTGAAGTTGGGATAGAGCATCAATTCAAAATCTTTATTCTGTTTCTGCATCTCTGTAATCAATTGAATCGTGTTCTGCATGTGAACGTTGTCGTCCATCGTTCCGTGTGTTATGAGCATTTTGCCTTTATACTTATCAATGTATGTGAGCACGGACCCGGCTTTATATCCATCCGGATTTTCAGCAGGTGTATCCATATAGCGTTCGGTATAAACATTGTCGTACAGTTTCCAATCCATAACGCCGTACTCTGCAATTCCGTAATTAAAATAATCGGCATCCTTAGTCATTGCCAGCGCGGTTACATAGCCGCCGTAGCTTCCGCCCGTGATTCCGATTTTTGTGGAATCGATAAATGATTTTGATTTAAGCCATCTAACGGCGGCGGCGTAATCATTCATCTCCCATTTGCCGAGATTGCGGTGCATCAGCGCAACACCTTTCTTTCCGAAATGACCGGTGCCCCTGTGATCAACAGAGAATGAAATTATTCCATGCTGAGCCAAATAACTTTGCGCAACTCCCGGTGAATAAGAATTTCTGACCGATCCGGAATTAGGTCCGCCGTATTCATTGAAGATTACCGAATATTTTTTATTCGGATCAAAGTCCGCGGGCAGATACCAGATTGCAGGCAAATCGTATCCGTCGCCGGAAGGAATTGTAAATAGTTCCGGTTTTGCCATCGCGTATTCATCATACTGATTGCTCTTTGTATCGCTTAACGTTCTTAAAAGTTTTCCGTCGATCTTATATAATTCGGTTTTGGCCGGAGTTGTGATGTTGCTGTAGCTGTCTATATAATATTTTGAATTCGGCGAAACGGAACCGGAGTGCGATCCGGGAAATGTTGTTAACTGTTTTAATCCTTTACCGTCCAGCCCCACAACGCATAAGTATCTGTCGGTGCTTTTTTTCATCGGGCTGTAGAAATAAACTTTTTTATTTTTTTCATCAACGGTAAAGTTATTTACCTGCCAATCCCCCTGAGTAAGCCGTTTAATAAGTTTTCCTTTCAGGTCATAATAATAGAGATGATCCCATCCGTCCACGTTTGTTTTAATTATAAATCCGCTGCCGTTATCGAAGAAGTAGAGATCTTCGAACCATTCAACCCATTCTTTCTGTTTTTCATTGTACAGTTCTGTTTTCTTTCCCGTGTTCGTATCGATCCAGTAGATAATTATATTATCCTGACCGCGGTTCATCCACTGAACGGTGAGTTTATTATCTTTTGTCCAAGTCGGCCATGCGATATACTGATCCGCCTTCTCGTCAAAATCCGCCCAAGTAATCTTTCCGTCGGCAATGTTTGCAATTCCAAACTTCACAAACGGATTTGGGTCGCCCGGTTTAGGATAGCGCTGGCGTTCAAGTTCGCCGTGTACGCCGTCCGCTCGAAACAAAGGAAATTCAGGAACAGGATTATCGTCGAATCTGAGGAAAGCAATTTTATCGCTCTTAGGAGACCACCAGAACGCGGAGTATGCAGTAGCTCTTCCGAGTATCTCTTCCATGTAGACCCAGCTCGCCCATCCGTTATAAATTAAATTTGTCCCGTCATTTGTAAGCTGTGTTTCTTTCTCCGTTTCTATGTTGAACACATAGAGATTATTCTTTTTTACATAAGCCACTTTTTTGCCGTCGGGCGATAACTGCGGCACTTTTTCCTCGGCGTCATCTTTTGTCAATTGCTTAAATGAATTTTCGGGACGGGAATAATAGTAGAGATTATTTTTAGAATTAAAAATGTAATGTTGATAGTCTTTGCTTGTCAGAGCCGGTCTGTCTATCGAAAACCCTTCCGGCAGCTGAACTTTGCTGTTGTCGATAAAAATTTCCGATTTTCCGTCTTCCGCGTTCACTTTCATAAGAACCGGGCGGCTGCCGGGTTTTGCCGGATCGGATTTCATTTCCAAATAGTTTTCATCGTCCAGCCAGGAAATAGGAGCGCGTCCCATCATTCCCATCATGCCGCGCATTCCTCCTCCCATTTCATAAACCTGCTTGTAGGTAAAATTTTTCTTCTGAGCACTTGCATCCGAAAATATAACCGCCGTTACTGCAAGAAGGATAAAAAATGTTTTCAAGTTTTTCATCTATTCTCCGCTTCTCTTATTTGAACTTTACTAAAAATTAAAAAAATATTTCCGCGCAGCCAATTTAATAAATGTTAAAAAGCCGCATGGGCGGCTTTTTAACATTAAATCAGGATAATATTAATTATTAAGATTACCAGGCATATGCTTCCGGTGCCTGATTGCCCGGTCCGGGCCATATTTCGTCCAGTTTTTTCAGTATATCGCCGCTTAATTTTATCTCCAGTGTTTTGGTATTTTCATTCAACTGATCCACTGTACGCGGTCCGACTATGGGAGAAGTAACGACGGGATTATTCAAAACCCAGGCAAGCGCAACATCGGCGGGTTTAAGGTTAATTTCTTTGCACAGGTTTTCATAAGCTTCAATTTGAGGTCGCAGTTTTTCAACCGATTTCTGAAGAGGTTCTCTCATTCTCCTTCCTTCCTTCGCTTTTTCGAGAACTCCGCATAAAATTCCTCCGCCCATAGGGCTCCATGGGATAAGACCTATTCCGAAATTTTTACATGCGGGAATAACTTCAAGTTCGATCTGGCGGTTGCGCAAACTATAAATACTCTGTTCGGAAACAATTCCCAGAAAATTTCTCTCTTTTGCCTTATAAAATGCTTCCGCCAAATTCCACGCCGCAAAGTTGCTGCTTCCGACATAAATAATTTTTCCTTCCTTTACCAGCTGTTCCATTGCCTGATAAATTTCTTCCCACGGCGTGTTCCGGTCGATATGATGCATCTGATAAAGATCGATGTGGTCTGTCTGCATTCTCTTTAAACTATCCTCGCACGCTTTTTTTATGTGGTACGCCGAAAGTTTAGATTCATTCGGCGCGCTCCCCATATTGCCGTAAACTTTTGTGGCAAGGACTATTTTATTCCGGCGCGATTTATCTTCTGCAAACCACTTCCCGATTATTTTTTCAGTGTTGCCCACTCCGCCGGCGTCCCACATATTTCCATAAACATTGGCGGTGTCAAAAAAATTTATTCCGAGTTCGAGCGCGCGGTTCATAATTTTAAAACTCTCCGCTTCTTCTGTATAAGGACCGAAATTCATTGTCCCCAGACAGATTCTGCTGACTTTTAACCCGGTTCTTCCTAAGAATACATACTCCATATTAAACTCCTTTCAAAAAATATTTACTGTTCAATCTAAGAAAGAATTAAGTTAGTTGTTAAATTCGGGAGGCGAAAAAAACTATGAGGTTTTGAAAAAATTTAAAACATTTTCGGTCACGTTTTACGGCACGCAGTCAAGCCCGTCCCTTTGGTGAGACGGGCTTCTTAATTCTTGCACATTATCTAAAACAATTCTCACTTCTTATCGCATCGCCATTCGTAGCATTCTTCCATCAGCGGTTTTTTAGAAAAAGTAGCGCAGACTATGCACGGCTTTCCTTTTGAACCTCCGGTAATTTTTGGTTTAACCTGAATCCCTTCGCTCGAAGTTACGATAAGTTTATCAACCTTTCCTTCCTTGAGGACCACGCAATATTTGTGTCCGCTCTTGCTGGTATAAATCGTGTGAAGTCCTCTTTTCAGATCTTTATTGCTTGTAAGTTTGGCAAGACCATCCAGCAATTCTTTGCCTGCTGGAGCAGCATTATTAACTGTCTGGGCTTTTAGATCTGAAGATGAATTTAAAAAAGGGCAGGATGAATCTGTGCTGATAACAGTGACGGAAAAAAGAATCACCATAAGAAGCGTAATCGCCTTTTTCATAGCTTACCTCCTTGATGTCTCTTATTATACCATTAGGCGCATCATTGTTGAGCGCCTCCAACAATACATTATAAATCTAATGATGATAAGATAGAATTTCAAGCGCGATGTGATCAGCTCAATATGATTAGAATCATATAATCGATGCTTTATTAAGGCATTCTTGGATTTATGACGCAAATAGACTTATTTTTTACACATATAAAATCTAAAAATGTTCTTTTCTAAACCTGTTTCAAGAATGCTGTGTCTAAGATACGACTGCCTCGCCGGTATTTTACATCTCCGGCAGTAATTTTGCAGGCGCTGAAGAATTAAATACATAATTGTTAACTGACGCATAGCATAAATAATTTATTTTAGATTTTAATTTTAATGATCAAAAAGCGAAACGATCAATCGGGGTTTGTTAATTCCGCATCTTTTTATTCAGAATACTTAGAGCCAACGGAGGGATCTCTATGAAATCCGGCAAGACTACGAAGTTAAGCCAAAAGTTTAAAAACATTAAAATCAGCGCACGTTATTTTTTATTGATTTCGGCAGCGCTGATAATTGCAACATTCTTTATCACGAAATTAATCTACAACTCTAACGCAGCCCAATCCGGAAATTCTGCCTCTTCCGAGGAATCCGACTACGTAATAAAAAGAAGCTCTAATTTCCGGTTCATAAAACCGCTTATCAGCGCCAAACCGGAAAATGAATTTGAGGGATATAGCGAAATCAAAGATTCGGTCTCAAAATATATACTGGGCAATGAATACAAAGGTTTAATATCCACAGCTTCCGTCTACTTCAGAGATTTCGACAAATCAAATTGGATTGTTGTTAATCCGAATGAAAAATATTTTTACGGCTCCCTTTTCAAAATTCCTATATTAATGACTGTATTAAAAAAGGAAGAAGACCGTCCCGGCTACTTAAAAAATTCTATTAATTATACAAAAGATGTATTCGCCGCCGTGAATAAGGACCAGGAAATTAAATCGAAACGGATAGAAGCGGGACATGTCTATACTTACGAACAGCTTCTGAATTACATGATAGTTTACTCAGACAACAGTTCACTGTTTGTATTTGAAAATATACTAGGCACAAAAAATTTTCTTAGAATCTACAAAGATTTAAACCTCGAAATGCCGGATTCTACAAAAAACATTTATGATACAACGGTCCAGAATTTTTCTGTTTTTATGGAAGTTCTTTTTAACGCAACTTATCTGGATCCCGGCAATTCAGAATATGCTATTGAACTAATGTCGAAATCCGATTTTAAAGAAGGCATTGTAAAAGGAATACCGGGAGGAAATTCTTTTATAGCACACAAATTCGCCGAAGCGGGAGATATAACAAACCGGCAGCTCCACGAAACAGCTCTGCTTTATATCAAGGACAAACCGTATCTTATAACAATTATGACAAAGGGGAAAAACGGAACCGAATATTCCAAGCTAGAACCCATTATACAGGGAATCGCACGCATTATTTATGATGGAATTGTTAAGTATAATGAAGAACAAAAATAAATTAAAAGCGTGAATGAAGAGCTTTGGCTAGTATTCGCAATCTTATTTTGGTCTAGTAATTCTGCGATTGAAGTTATCGATGCGTCATCTAGGGCCTGGAAAAATTCCTTTGGAAGACTTCTAAAAAATTGCGAATTTTGTCTGAAACAATGACGGAGCAGTAGCTCAAATTAAGAGTCGCGCCGCTGGCGGGATTCGCAAAGAATAGAGAGGTAATTTTATAATCGACTGTTCTTTTTTTGTGGTTTTGAATAAAGCGAAATGTGTTCTTTTTTTCTTTTCACGTCTTACGTTTCACTTTTCACGTTTTACGTTCAAGGGGCTGTAGCTCAGTTGGGAGAGCGATTCGTTCGCAACGAATAGGTCGGCGGTTCGATCCCGCTCAGCTCCACTTTCTTTCCATCCTGATTTTCAAAATTAACAGGAGACTAAATGGACAGCACAGAAAATCCAGTTCCAAATTCGGGCGCGGCTAATTTTTCCAATCCCTCTTTATTTCAATTCTATTTTGACAAAATGGTAAAGGATATGCGTTTTGTTGGAATGTTTGCAATCATTTACGGAGCGTTGACCTGTATTTCCATAATCGGCGCAGTGCTTGGAGTGCCGATAATATTTGTCGGACTTAGAATGAGAGAGGCGGCAGATCAGTTCAATTTGTTTAAATTATCAAACGATGCACTCTCCTTAAGGATGGGTTTTGAATTACAGGGAAAATTCTTCCGCATACTTAAAATCCTTATTATTATTCAGATAGTATTAATAGTGGCAGCAATAATTTTTGCCATCGCGTTCATTTCATACTTTTTCTCAACCGCCATGCATCCTTCAATGTCTTAGAAGGGAGACCAGCTATCAAATCAAACACTTTTTCCAAAGAGCAGGAACCGTTTTACAAATTAGCCAAGGTTCTTGCTCTTCTTACAATTCTTTATAACCTGGCAGAAGGATTCGTTTCTGTTTATTTTGGAATGAAAGATGAAACGCTTTCACTTTTCGGATTCGGGGTTGATTCTTTTGTCGAAGTCATATCCGGCATAGGCATCTGGCATTTGCTGGCCGGGATTAAGAAACGGGGGGACAAGAGAGATCTTTTTGAAAGACGGGCTCTCAGAATTACTGGTATTGCGTTCTATATTTTAACTGCGGGATTACTCTTTACGGCAATATATAACGCATATACCGGCAGTAAACCGGAGACAACATTTTGGGGAATTGTTATCTCGCTTATTTCAATTGCCTCGATGAGCATTTTGATGCATTACAAACTTATGGCCGGAAGAGCGTTAGATTCCAAAGCAATTATAGCCGATGCAAACTGTACAAAAACGTGTCTGCATCTTTCAATTGTCCTTTTGGCCGCGAGTTTGGGTTATCAAATAACCGGCCTTAGCGGATTCGATTCTGCCGGCGCAATTATGATTGCATACCTTTCTTTTAAGGAAGGGAAGGAAGCTTTCGAGAAGGCGGCGACAGATAAAGAGTGTTCGTGCAATGATTAGTTGAGAAGGCCTGGATTTAACTCTCGATAGGATTTTAATTAATTGTCACAAAGAACCGTTTAAAATAAAAAACCGGAATGTTGTACAAACCATTCCGGCAGCTATTCTATAAGGAGTAAATCTAATTGTGCGGTTGATAAACAATCTTGCGGATCGTATCGAACTGCAGATACGGATAATCTTCTCGGAGAGTTTCAATCGCATCGCTTGCGCTAACTTTTTTTGCTCTCAGGTCTTTGAATTTTTTTCTGATAAGATAATCTCTAACCGATTTCTCATCTATTAAACCCCTGCTGGTTAAAAGGGCGTATGTATCATCATTAATTAATTCAGCAATAGGATTGGCTGATTCGCTGCTTTTAGGATTTTCCATGATGCCTCCTCTTTTGTTAATAATCTGAATCCATTTAATGTTTTTTTGATCCGCTGCTTTCGGAGTACTATTTAAGGAATGGGGAAGGATTTGTAAACCGCACAACTGTGCTGTTTTTTTAAGAAAGGGGAAAATATTTGGCACCATACCGCATATTCATGCGGGCCGGCTATTAATGATCAGATTAATCCCTTGCGAATTGCTTTTGCCACGGCTTCCGACTGCGAATGCACGTGAAGTTTGCGGTAGATGTTTCGAATATGATGCCGGACAGTATCGACACTGATGAATAAACGGTCGGCAATTTCCTGGTAATTGTTTCCGTCCGATAAAGACTTTAACACTTCTTTTTCTCTTGAAGAAAGTCCGGAATCGTTATCCGTTTCGGATTTGCTCTGTGTCTGTTGAAAAACATTTATCACCTGCCTGGCTATGAGAGAGCTCATCGGAGAT
The DNA here is from genome assembly GCA_021812705.1 of Bacteroidota bacterium. Taxonomy (GTDB): domain Bacteria; phylum Bacteroidota; class Ignavibacteria; order Ignavibacteriales; family Melioribacteraceae; genus Fen-1258. The sequence continues at coordinate 8,162 of JAKAMT010000089.1, forward strand.
CCTCCCTCGTAAGCGTCTTTAATTGCATCCAACAATCTGCTCGGAGGAGTTTTCTTTACCAAAAATCCGCATGCGCCGGCGCATAAAGCTTTGAAGACAGACTGACTGTCTTCGTAAACTGTGAGCATCAAAATATTCAGATCGGGTTTAATTTTTTTCGCTTTGGTTATTCCTTCTATTCCGCTCATTCCCGGAAGTCCGATATCCATAAGCACGACATCAACTTCCATAGTTGAAAGCTTGGAAAGAAATGATTCGCAATTACCGTAGGATCCTACGCAGCTGTATCCGGCGGTGCCGTTTATAAGCGCCGCCAATCCTTCGCGTATCGTATTGTTGTCTTCTATTATCGCAACTTTAATAATCATATTTCTAATTCATCTTTGTTGAAAAATAATACTTTATTGAACAATAAATTCAATTAACAGAGTGCAAAGCGATGGATAAATTTATCTCCCCGCTATTTCAATTTTGAAAGAAGATTGTTTTTGATGCCTCCAATCTTTCCGGTAAATTTTATTGCCGTTCCGGCACCCGAAGAATGGATCAACAATTCGCAGCCGATAGATCTTGCCCGGTTCCTCATATTCAAAAGTCCGTTTCCCATAACCGGTTCATCGGCATTAAAGCCGGAACCGTCGTCTGACAAAATTATTTCCAGATGATCTCTAATTAAAGAAGCGTCCAGAGATATTTTTTTGCAGCCGCTGTGTTTAATTGAATTATTGATTCCCTCTTTAAAGATCAGATAAAGATTCTGTTTAAATTCCATCGGAAGAGTAAGGCGGCTTAGATTATCCAAATTGGAAGTTTTAAACGAAATGCCGGATGAATTCAGAAGATCGCTGTAAGAATCTTTCAGCCTGAGGATCAAATGATGAAATGTGTCTCTGTTGGGATTTACCATCCACACAATGTCGCTCATGGAATCTATAAGAAGCCGCGCTTTCTCGCTGATCACAAAAAGATTCTTGGCCGATTCATCATGCACCTCTTTCAATTTCTGATGTGTCAGCTCGCTCAGAATAGAGATCTCGGTCAGTCCGGAGCCTACATTATCGTGCAGATCCGCGGCGAGTTTCCCTTTAAGTTTTTCAATTGCAAGCAAGCTTCTAAACCGGATTGTGGTCATATAGAAAATTAAAAATGCCGCCGCAAAAAGAACGGCAGTTATAAACCACCACTGCATCCAGACCGGGGGCAGAATTTTAATTGTAATTTTTGCATCATTATTGTTCCAGACGCCGTCATTATTGGAGCCGCGGACGCGGAAAACATATTCACCCGGGGGAAGATTAGTATAATTGACTATTCTTCCGCGCGAATCAACATAGTGCCAGTCTTTGTCTGCGCCCTCCATCATATAAGCATACTGATTGTCGGACGGGTTTGTAAAATCTAACGCTGAAAACTCGAACGAGAAAAAATTCTGCGAGTAGGCAAGTTCAAGCGTATCCCTCTCTCCCCTTACCGGATCATTAAATATTTTCACGCTGCTTATAACAACCGGCGGCATGTAAGTATTGTCTTTTACGCTGTCCGGATAAAAATAATTAAATCCGTTGATGCCCCCGAAGAACATTTCCCCTTTTGAAGACTTAAAATAGGCTCCGCCGCTGAATTCAAGGCTCTGAAGACCGTCGTGAAGATCGTACTGCGTAAAAATTTCTGTTACGGAATTGAATTTAAAAAGTCCGTTGTCTGTGCTCATCCATAGATTTTTATTATTGTCTTCCAGAATTCCGTACACGACAGAGCTCACCATTTTGTTCTTTCTGTCGAAGCGGGTGAATTTTTCCGTCTTTCTGTTGAAGCGGTGAAGTCCTCCGCCGTAAGTTCCGACCCATAGATTGTTAAATTCATCCTGATAGATTGTCATTACCCGGTTATCGCTAAGACTGGTTTCGTCACCCGGAATATTTTTATATGCGATAAACCTTTTTGTAGACTGATCGAATTTATTAAGGCCGCCTCCGAATGTGCCGATCCATAGAATTCCATCCTTGTCTTCAGTGATGCAGTAGATCCTATCGTCATTAATGCTGAAAGGATTGTTACTGTCGTGAATAAAACTTTCAAATTTAATTCTTTTGTTCTTGAGATCGCCGGCCGCAATTTTTTTAAGGCCGCCTCCGAAGGTTCCAATCCATAGATTCCCGGCTCTGTCTATAAAAAGCGCCTGAACCTGGTTTGAGCCCTGCCTTGCGGAATCTTTTGATGCGAATAAAAATCTTTCTGCTGTTCCGGATGATTTGTTAAATTTATTAAGACCGCCGCTGTAAGTGCCGATCCATAGATTTCCGTTGCCGTCATCGGCAATGGAACGAATATGATTATCGCTTAGAGAAGCGGGAGATGAATTATTTTTATAATAGAAAAATTTTCCCTTCTTTCGATCGAATTTATCCAATCCTCCCTTATAAGTTCCGATCCACACATCTGAATTATCATCCTCGGTTATTGCCCACACAACATCGTCGTTCAATCCGTTTCCGCCGACAGAGCTTTTATTTATTTGATGGAATTTTATTGTATTCGGCTCGAGATTATCCAATCCTTTGCCAAGATGCGAACCGATCCAGATAATTCCGGATCTATCTATCATAAGTGAGAGAATCTCATTCTTGGAAATTGTTGACGGATCTTTCGGCTCGTTCTTAAAAATTAAAAATGTTTTACTCTTTGGATCCAGCCTGTTTATTCCTCCCCCGAATGTGCCGATCCATAAATATCCGCTCCTATCCTGCATAATAGACGTGGCAATATTGTTTGATATGGAATTCCTGCCGGGCGAGTAATAATATTTTTCAAACCCGGCTTTCTCCGGCTCCGCCGCCTGATTTTCTTTCGAAAGTTTATTAAGCCCTCCGCCGTAGGTTCCTACCCAAAGAGCATCATTCTTGTCTTTGAACAAAGAGATAATTCTGTCGTCGCTTATGCTGAGCGGATTGGCTGTTCGCAAATAATTTAGAGCGCTCTCTTTGTCAGGGCTGCTGTTAAATTTAAAAAGCCCTCCCCCATAAGTGCCTACCCATATAATTCCGTCTTTCTGAGTCAACAGAGTTTTGATTCTACCCGAATTTACAAGGGATTTATTT
>JAKAMT010000090.1 GCA_021812705.1 Bacteroidota bacterium
AAGCGCGCGCATAAATTCCTGGTGCCGCGTGTCCCTGAAAATAAATTATATCTCCTTCCTTGTTCCCGTCTTTGCCCCTGAAAAAATGGTTGAATCCTATTTCATAAAGAGTTGCCGCAGATGCGTACGTTGAAATATGTCCTCCTATTCCGGGTTCCATCTTATTGGCTCTTACAACCATAGCCATTGCGTTCCAGCGAATTAGGCTTTTTATTCTTCTTTCAATCTCTCTACCGCCCGGAAACGGCGGCTGCAGTTCTTTTGGAATCGTATTTATGTAAGGAGTATTTGCGGTGAAGGGAAGATCTACGCCCGATTCATGCGCGTATGTATCAAGGTTGTGAAGCAGAGCTTTAACCTTATCTGGACCGCCCGACCTAAGAACATATTCCAATGATTCAAGCCATTCGCGGACTTCGAGTTCATCGAGATCGGTATATCCGTTATTATTATTCTCGTTCATTTTTATCCTTAAAATCTAGTTTAGACTTTTATTATGTAAGATACGTATGCACAATTACTGCCGAATTAAATTACTAAATCCGGTATTTTAATTCTATCAATTATTTTTATGCATTTATATAATAAAACGAGTGGAAGGGGGAGTAAGTTCAATAAAAAACAGATTTTTAATGGCTTTCCGGTTCAATATGAACCATAACTTTAACATTTTTTATTTTGGTGGAAATGGCTTCTTCGACCATGTGTGAAATTTCGTGAGCCCGGTCTATTGTGATATTATTGTCTACATGAATATTCAGTTCTACAAATTTCAAAGGTCCGGATTCACGGATTTTTATATCATGATAATGTTTTACTTCCAAGATTCCGCTTATAATTTTTTCAATTCGTTCCTTCAATCCTCTCGGAGCTCTGTCAATGAGCGCGTCGAATGAACGTTTACCCAATCGGTAGCTTACTGTAAGAACGATGACTGCAACAATCAGCGCCGCAATAGGATCTGCGTAATAATAATTAAACGCAGCGCCTATCAAACCTATTAAGACCACCAAGGAACTCCAGATATCTGTAGAGAAGTGGAGTGCGTCGGCCTCGAGCGCCTGGCTTTCATGTTTTTTTGCAACTTTATAGAGCGCGCGTGAACGGCCGAAATCGATTACAATTGATGTTATGATAACTATAAAGCTCCAAACGGTTACATCTATGTGAACTTCGTTTGTAACCATTCTGCGTACAGCTTCGTAAACCACCCAAACGCATGTGACTACCAAAAGAAGAGTTTCGATTAGTGCAGAATAATTTTCAATTTTCCCGTGGCCGAAGTTATGATCTTCATCCGGAGGGGTATCTGAAATTTTCACGGCAAAAAATGTAATGACTGCGGCGGCAAGATCGAGAGATGAATGGAGAGCCTCAGACAGAATTCCCAAACTCCCCGTGAGTAATCCAATCACCAATTTGAACCCCGTCAAAAAGACGGCGGCGATTACAGATGTGAGAGCGATGGATCTCTTTTCTTTACCGGCTTTTTCTTCTGAAGTCATTGTTGTGTTCCAAACAAACGGGAATTTTGCGCTAAAATTAAACATTTTAAAAATAAGATCTGCATCCTTCTAATTTAATTTATTGTTTTGTATTTAAAGAGGTTTTTTAATAAAATTGACTTCGTAAATATAGCGGGCATATGATTCTTAACTTTAAAAATATGGATGCGTCATATTTTGAATTTGCTTCTGTTTCTGCAAAAGTTAAAGAAGTGAATAAAATCAACGGATCGAATTCCGGACTTGAAGAGAAGACTTTTTTCAAACGCGCTTCCGAAGATCAGAAAAACCGTATAGTATCGGAAAAAACTGAAACTGCCCGTGCGCCACACGAATACAGCCAAAGACTGAAATCAAACAGCCCGGCTTCCCATTCTCAAAAATCCGCAAAAACTTTCCACGAAATAAAAAATCATGATCATTCTACTTCATATAACGAAGAAGATATAATAGAAATTGAAGAGACCGATGATTATGAAAAAGTAAGAAATTCGGGCGGCGGTAATTTTTATATTGTCATTGATGAAAATGAAAACCGAGCCGAAGAACCGAAAATTAAAACTCCGAATGATTTGTGGAGAGACAGGATATTAAAAACTTATAACTTCGGAATGAAAAAAGAGCCCGGGATTCTGGTTAATCTCACAATTTAGTCTTTGTAATATTTTCCCTTCTTATAAAGTTTTGCGCCGTATAATCTTTGATCCCCAATTTCATTTACTATGAAATGTTTTTCCGGTTTTCCGTTGACCTCTAAAATTTCATATCCAACAATTCCTTTGCGAATCAGGTCGGCCAGTATCTTTAAAAATTCTTTTTTTTCGGAATCATTCAGATCATCCGTTTTTAACCGGTCCGGTCTTCCAAGATTTAAGAATCTATCAATCCGGTCAAAAACTTTTGCCGTATTCGAGATCTCCGCTGAATCAGCATTGTTCCGAATCAGTTCGTTTTTTTTCCGTTCGCCTGGATTTGCCTGAATGTTGAGAATTGAATTTGAATATTCAACCGGTTTCATAAAATTTCTTTTTCTTTGATTATCGGATAATAGGCAGGAAGATTAAACGGAGTGTGAGAAAGATCAAAAGGCAAATAAGCAAAGAATCATAAAATTATCTGCCGGCGTTATGCATCATCTTCTTGATTTTTTCGATAGTCAGCGGCGCCGAGCCTTCGTAATGGTTATTCACGTTAAGGTACACATCAACTTTTCTATCAAGCAGCTCGGCAATCATCTCAATAATCTGTTCCAGCTCGTCGTCTTTGGGGTCCAGGATTTTATTCCACTCTCCTTGCGATCTGTTTTCTATTCCGTGCCTGTCGTTGCCGTGAAGTCTTATAACCGTAAAATCTTTAATAAAATCTTTGTAACGCTGATATATCTGATGGATAGGGGGCATATAGTAGCCCTGAAGGAATACATGCCCGACTTTATGTTCTTTTATAAAATTAAAGTAATCTTCATTCAGATAATTCGGATTTCTGATTTCGAATGAGAAGTCATAGCCCTCCGGCAGAATTTTTACAAACTCACGCATCAGTCCCTGAAATTCAAACTGCGATTTCATTTTTGTTTTATTTAAATACTCAAATTGAAACATCAGGGGACCAAGATTATCCTTCATCGGCTTGATTATGCCCATGAATTCCATAAGCAAATCCGCGGATAAAAAATGGGGATTTGGAATAAGTTCTTCGGATTTTTCCTTTTGATAAAGGTGTGTAAGCGTTATACTGTTCGGAATTTTGATTGTGAATTTAAAGCCGTTGGGAACGGAAATTCTGTATGATTGAACGACTTCCTGTTTGGGCAGAGTGACTTTATTTATGCCGTGAAGCGACCAGAACCACTGATCAATTTCAACCGTATTAAAGAATCTGGAATACTCTTTCAGATAGTTCAGTTTTGGTTCGCCGGAATAAACCAATCCGCGCCACGAATCATATTTCCAGCTGCATGTTCCAATTTTAAGCTGCGCCATAATTTTTCTTCAGTAAATATTACTACGCGTTCGATTCATTCAAAAATATTTTCGCATTAATAATCAACGCTCCGCAGCCATTTATTAAGAATGCTTTTTTGAGACAGGTTTAAAGACGCTCCGGGATGAAGATACGTGTAAGATTTGAGGGGCATATCGTCATCTTTTATTTCGTCAATAATTTTGTTTTTCAGTTCTCTTCTTTTCGCCATATCCAATGATTCCCATTCGGAAAAGTTCAGGTGGCTTCTACCCTCTTCAACATCGTCCACAATGAACCAGCTAATCGGCGCAACTTTGCTGTACCATGGCCATTTGGTTTCGGATGAATGACAATCATAGCAGGCATATCTTAATATATTTTTCACCTCCGACGGAGCATTTAAATCTTCTTTGACCGGGGGATTTGTACGATCTATTTCAACAAATTGTATTCCAATTATTGCCAGAAAAAGAGAAACAAACAAAGAACGGATCAAGAACCTTTTCATACCATCTTTCCAGTTTATTGGTAAAAAAGAACTCTACTTAATTTAAGATAAGAACATTATGAGAAGACATCAATAATTTCTTTTGTGAATTTAATTAAATAATTCAGCGAAGCTTCCGCAGAATTGAATTTATTATTCATTTCAAGTTTTAAAATATCTTTTGCCTGCACTAATTTAATCTCTTTTGAATAAGTGTCGTTGATGTAGGTCAAGAGTTGAGCGAATTTATTTTTGTAAAAGTCTTCTCTGTCGCCCCTGGGCAGCACTATAACTATCTTATTATTCTGAACCAGAATCCTCTCGAATAAAGCGTATGAAGCATGCATGCGCAGCACGGCGGTTAGAATCAATCTTTCAACCGCAGGAGGAATTTTGCCGAAGCGGTCTTTCATTTCTTCCCGTATCTCGTCAAGTTCTTCGATTTTTATCATAGAGAATAGAGCGGTGTAAAAGCTCAATCTGTCTGCCTGGTCAGGCATATAATTTTTCGGAATTCCGATTTCAAAGAATGTATCGATTGTCGGTTCCGAACGTTCCTGAATCTTCGGCAGATCTTTAAAGACGTCTTTGAATTCTTCCTGCTTCAGTTCCTCAACGGCTTCATCAAGAAGTTTAAGATACATATCAAAGCCGATCGTATCTATAAATCCACTCTGTTCCGTACCAAGCAGATTGCCGGCGCCGCGAATCTCAAGATCCCGCATCGATAGATTGAAACCTTCCCCCACATCTGTATATTCTTCAATTGCCTGCAGGCGTTTGACTGCTTTCTTTGTAATGGAATTAAGAGAGGGAACTAAAAAGTAAGCGTATGCCTGCCTGTCGCTTCTGCCCACTCTGCCGCGCAGCTGATGCAGCTCCGCAAGCCCAAAGCGGTCTGCCCTGTTTATTATTATTGTGTTTACATTCGGTATATCAAGTCCCGACTCGATAATCTTTGTCGAGATAAGCATATGATAATTTTTATTCAGAAAGTTATGAATAACTTTTTCGAGCTCGGACGGTTTCATCTGGCCGTGGGCAATTCCAATTTTTATTTCCGGAACGTACTTCATTACATAAGACGCAATTTTTTCGATAGACTGAACGCGGTCGTGAACAAAATATATCTGCCCGCTTCTTCTCACCTCGTTCATTATCCATTCCCTTATTTTAAGCGCATTAAAGACTTCAACTTTTGTATAGATAGACTGGCGGTTGGGCGGCGGAGTCGCAATAATTGAAAGATCACGCGCGCCGAGAAGAGAGAGATTCAAAGTTCGAGGAATCGGAGTAGCGGTTAGCGTAAGAGTATCGACATTCGCTTTTATTGCGCGCAGCTTCTCTTTTGCCATAACTCCAAAACGGTGCTCTTCATCTATTATAAGCAGTCCAAGATCTTTGAACACTATGTCTTTGGAAAGAAGTCTGTGAGTACCTATAACCAGATCCGTTTCTCCGCCGGCCAACTTTTTCACAGTCTGATTCTGTTCGGCTTTATTCTGGAACCGGGAAAGCGCTTCAACTTTTACTGGGAACTGGGAAAGTCTCTCTTTGAATGTGTTGTAATGCTGTTCCGCAAGAATTGTTGTAGGAACAAGTAACGCAACCTGTTTGCCGTCATTGATCGCTTTAAATGCGGCGCGCACTGCAATTTCTGTTTTACCGAATCCCACATCACCGCATACTAAACGATCCATCGGCGTTCCGTTTTCCATATCCTTCTTAACTTCTTCCGTAACCTTTGACTGATCGGGGGTATCTTCGTAAAAAAATGATGCTTCAAGCTCTTTCTGCCAAATAGAATCCTGGCTGAACGAAAAACCTTCCGTAGCCTTCCGCTTGGCATATATTGTAATCAGATCTCTTGCGGCATCTTTAATCTTCGCTTTGACTTTTTTCTTGGTTGTCTTCCACTCCCCGCTTCCAAGCAGAGTGAGTTTTGGAGGAACATTATCCTGCGAAGAATATTTTTTTACCAACGAGAGATAATTCAGGTTGACATAGACTATGCCCCCTTCCGCATAAAGGATTTTTATCGATTCCTGTTCTACATCCCCTATTTTTATAGTTTCAAGTCCGGCATACTGACCAATTCCGTAATTCACATGAACGACATAATCATTTTTTTTGATCGAGGCGAAATCTTTTACACGGGATTTTTTATACTTTGCTTTCGACGAAAGTTTGGTTCTGTACGGCTTGTTGAATATCTGGTAATCCGTAAGCAGAATATATTTATTCTCTTTCGAAACAAATCCGTTTTTAACCGCCAGCACAATCAATTTAATCTTTCCCGATTCGAATAATCCCGTTAAGCTATCCTTTTCGGGTTCACGTGCGGATTTATATTCGGAAAGCAGATCTTTCAACCTAGAACTCTGCAGTTCATTTTCCACAGCAATAATTATATTGTAATTTTTTGATGTGTGATCGTGCAGAAAATTAAAAAGGAATTCAAAATTGGAATTGAGAGCCGGGGCATCGGACAGATGAAGCTGCATTTTTGACTCAGCGTTTCCAAGCTGATCTTCAATAAGCCATCTTGCATTCTTTTGAAATAGAGTTTCGAGAGAAGGCCGGTTTAACCCCTCTTCCGCTTCATCACCGGATGTTCGCAGTTCCGTAAAATCTTTATCGCCGGCAGAATTATCCTCGAAAATTTCTTTGCGCAATTCTTCGTCAATATCATCGGAATAAAATTCTTTCTTAGAAAGCTGATCGGGTGAAAATAATTTTCGCACTTCTCCGTTGTCTGCTACAATCAGGGGATTTTCAAGATAGTCAAATATATCGCCGGCATATTCCGACTCGGAGATAATCGAAGCAGCCAGAGTTACGGATTTCATTTTGTCCAATGAACGCTGAGTGTCGGGATCAAAATGACGTATCGATTCAAGAAAATCTCCGTCATATTCAAGACGGCACGGATGCTTCTCGCTGTAGGACCAGAAATCTATTATTGAGCCGCGGACTGCAAATCCGCCCGGGGAATCGACATACTTGTCGCGGTCATAGTTTATTGAAGTTAAATACTCAACCAGGTCGTCGTAAGTCAGATTTCCGCCTATCTCAATTTTTGTCGTGTTCTTCTCTATTGAATTTTTGCCGGGCAGACGGACAGTCAAAAGATTATATGTAGAGATCAAAATAAATGAGGAGCGGCTGCTTAGATCGGTGAGTTTCTCCTGAAGACTTTCGAAGGACAAATCGTCTGCTACAATAATTTTTTCTTCCAGCCCCAGAATGCTCAATTCAACTTTGGATTCATTAACATTTTGCGGATTCGGGCATAGAAGAACAATCTGCCCAAGGTCATTCGATATTGAACTTACAAAGAGAGATTTTGCCGATCCCGATAATGAAGAAATGAAAATATTTTTATTCTCCGGTTCCGAAATGATTTTTTCTTTTAATGCCGCCAGTGAAGGAACGGAACCGATTATATCTGTGTATGTATTCATAAATTATTTTTTAAAATATAGATATCCCTCCTCCGCCCGGCGGAGAGGTAAAAATTTCAACACAAATTTAATCCAATCCGTTCAATTTTTATATAACGATATTCATATTTCAATAACTGCATTTTTATCTTATTTTATAGAAGAGATTCCTACAACTAGTCTCAGGATAAAATATATGGCACTTCTAAAATCACCCAAACACAATGAACTGAAACCTGAAGATTTAAAGTGGACTTGCGATACCAAAGTATTCGATTTTGAGGATACCAAAGATGTTAAACCTATCGAGGGAATTGTTGGACAGGAGCGAGCTCTAAAAGCTCTTCGGCTTGGAGTCGAATTAAAAAGTCCCGGCTACAATATTTTTATAACCGGTCTCTCCGGCACGGGCAAATTCACCGCAATACGCCAAATGCTTGAATCACTAACGCCGGACTGCTCAAATCTTAGCGATTATGTATATGTAAACAATTTCAAAGATGAAGACCGGCCGATTCTTTTAAGTTTTCCGGCCGGACAGGCGAACAAATTCAAGAAAGATCTGTCACGTGCAATAAAATTTTTGCAGGAAAAAATTCCACAGATACTGTCGGCAGAGCCGTTCATAAAGAACAAAAAGAAAATCCTTACCGAATACGGAAAAGAGCAGCAGAATCTGATGAATGTATTCGAAGAAAAATTGAAGAAAGACAACTTCACACTTGGACAGGTGAAAGTGGGAGATTTAGTCCGCCCGGAAATTCTTGCCGTGATAGACAATCAGCCCGTTTTTGTGCAGCAACTGGATGATCTTATTCAGGCGGGAAAAATTTCGAAAGAATCCGCAACAGAAATTATAACCAAATATGCATCCTATCAGGATGAGCTTCAAAGAGTTTTCAAAGAGAGCCTTAAGTTGACACAGGATTTTCAAGAACAGGTTATTAAACTGGAAAGCGGATTTGTTGATGAATTCATTGCGCTTACCCTGGACGAGCTGAAGAAAAAATTTAAAATTCATACAGTTAAAGAATATTTAGATCAGGTTCACGAAAGTATTCTTTTAAACTTAGACGTATTCAAGGGACAAAAACCCGCGAGGGAAGAATCTGACGGAGGAGTGATAATTGATTATTTAAAAGAGTATGAAGTGAATATTATTCTCGATAATTCACATACTAAAAAATGCCCTGTAATTATTGAATCGTCTCCCAACTACAATAACCTTTTCGGAATTATTGAAAAGAACAGCGACGGAAAAGGAGGATGGTATGCCGATTTCACCAGGATTAAAGCCGGTTCTCTTCTCCGCGCAAACGGCGGCTATCTTATAATTAATGCCCTCGACGCTTTCAGCGAGCCCGGAGTTTGGAAAACATTAAAACGCGTGCTTCTGTTCGGCCAGCTCGAAATTCAGGATGTCGCCAATCTTTACCAGCTATCTCCAAGCATTTTAAAACCCCAGGCAATTGATATCGATACAAAAGTGATAATGATAGGAAACTCTTATATCTATTCAATACTTTCTTCATACGAAGAGGATTTTAATAAAATCTTCAAAGTAAAAGCAGATTTCGATTATGAAATGGCCAGGACAGAAACATCGATGACGGAATACGCGAAGCTGATTAAGAAATTAATTGAATCAGAAAAACTATTGGAATTTGATAAATCCGCAGTTGCAAAAATTATTGAGCATGGCGCGCGGTACGCAGGAGAAAAGAACAAATTAACAACAAGATTTGCGTACATCGCCGATTTAACACGAGAGGCTTGTTTCTGGGCAAGGACACAAAAACACAAAATGGTAAAGGGGCATCATGTTGATGAAGCGTTTAACAATTCAAAAGAGAGACACGGGCTTTATGAATCAAAACTCTCCGAGATGATCAGTGAGGGCACCATACTGATTGATACCGAGGGAGAAAGGGTTGGAACGATAAACGGTTTGGCTGTTTACGAAAGCGGAAAATTTTCATTCGGAAAACCGACCAGAATAACAGCATCTGTAGCTTTGGGAAGCGGAAATATTATAAACGTTGAACGCGAATCCGGCCTTAGCGGAAGCACGCACAACAAAGGGGTGCTTATTATTACGGGTTACTTCAGAGAAACATTCGGCTCGCGCATTCCACTTTCTTTTACCGCCAGTCTGGTCTTTGAACAGGGATACGGAATGATAGACGGAGACAGCGCGTCGATAACAGAGATTTGCGCTCTGCTCTCTGCCATTTCAAATATTCCGATAAAACAATCCTATGCTATCACGGGTTCCGTTAATCAAAAAGGAGAAATTCAGCCCATCGGAGGCGTGAACGAAAAAATTGAAGGATTTTTTGATGTTTGTAAATCTAAGGGATTGACAGGCAAGCAGGGCGTGGTTATTCCTGTGCAGAATGTAAAAGATCTGATGCTGAACGATGAAGTGGTAGACGCCGTCAAAAAAAATAAATTCAGGATTCATGCCGTATCTAAGGTTGAAGAAGCGGTTGAAATTTTGACCGGAGTAAAAGCGGGCAAAAGACTGAAGAGCGGAAAATTTGAACCGAATACAATTTTTGGCCTGGTTGAGAGAGAACTCTTATCGATGAGAAAAAGACTCCGCCCGGCGGAGAAGAAAAAAAATAATTCCAAACCGAAAGAAAACGGGGAGGAAAAATCTCTGAAGAGCAAAAGGAAAAAATAATTTTTCCTGGTTATAAGCTTGAACGAAAAAAATTTAATGAAAGAAGCTCTGAATGGATTCCGTTTCAGAAATATATCACCCGGCGCAATGGTGGAAGCAAATTGAAACCGGAAAAATTCTCTGCACTCTCTGTCCGCGCTACTGCACAATAGGAGAAGGGCAGTCCGGATTCTGCTTTATACGTCAGAACATCGGCGGCAAATTATATTCAACCGGTTACGGCAGACCCACCGGATTCGCTCTGGATCCGATTGAAAAAAAACCGCTTTACCATTTCCTTCCCGGATCGCAAATATTAAGCTTCGGTACTGCCGGCTGCAATCTCGGATGCAAATTCTGCCAGAACTGGTCAATATCAAAATCAAAATTAGACAGCGTTCATTCTCTCTATGCCCCGCCGGAAGATGTTGTGTCGCTTGCAAAAAGATATGATTCTCCTTCGATTGCCTTTACTTATAATGATCCCGTTATTTTCAGCGAGTATGTAATAGATATCTCCAGACTTGCCCGTCAGACAAAAATAAAATCGGTAATGGTCACTGCAGGATATATCGACAGAGAAGCAAGAAAGGAGGTATACAAATTCATTGATGCCGCAAATGTGGATCTGAAGGCATTCTCCGAAACCTTTTACAACAAATTAACTTTCTCTCATCTGTCGGATGTTTTAGATACTCTTATTTGGCTAAAGAATGAAACCGATGTCTGGTTAGAGATTACAAATCTGTTAATTCCTGACGAGAACGATTCTGCTGACGAACTTAAAAGAATGTGCGAATGGATTTTAATAAATCTTGGGGATGAAGTTCCGCTCCATTTCACTGCATTCCATCCGGATTTTAAAATGAGGGGCAAGAATCCAACTCCTCTTTCAACTTTGAATAACGCCAGAAATACCGCAAAAGGGATGGGAATAAAATACTGCTACACTGGCAATGTTCATTTTACGGAGGGACAGAATACCTACTGCCCATCTTGCGGAATGCCAATAATTGAAAGGGATTGGCACTCGGTTAAAAAGAATAAACTGACTAAAAATTGCTGTTCAGGATGCGGCTACAAAATAGCAGGGATTTTCTAAAAACGATTTGTATTATTGAAGTAAATCTCTATATTAAAGCATAAAATCGTCAAAATT
>JAKAMT010000275.1 GCA_021812705.1 Bacteroidota bacterium
AGATAAATTTAGCGGCGGACTTAGAAAATTTATTTAAAGGCCAGCCTGTAAAAAAAATTAGTGTCGGTTATACTTATTTATACGCAGACCGGACGACTGATAATTTTGAATCGAAATATCTTCTTGATCACTTAGAACATCAGTTATTAATTAACTTTTCAAATAAGCTTCCGCTCGGCATAACACAAAGCTCATCTGTTCGTTATGAAATCAGAAAAAACTACAATTCACATTTCACAATCGATACTCAGCTAAAAAAAGAATTTGGAGATTTTGAGCTGTTAGCTAGAATTGCTAATCTTTTTAACAACACATATTCCGATTTTACGGGTGTTCCTGTTCCGGGGAGATGGATTTCCGCAGGAGTAAAGTACAGATATAATTCGGCAGGCAATTTATAATTTCACTAAGATCAGTTTTTGTTCACATCTATTATAACTTAAATTCGAGTGCAATGCTCATCTGAACGCGGACTACCTTTCCGTTCATTCTGCCCGGCTTAAAATGCGAGCTCATAACAGCTGCAAGCGCCGCCTCGTCGCATCCGCTTCCAATCCCCTTTATAATTTCCGTTCTTCTTACGGTGCCTGATTCATCAATAAAAGCTTTTACAATAACCTTTCCTTCAACCTTTTCTTTTTTTGCCGCTGCCGGATAAACAATTTTTCTTTGTACCGATTCCATTCCCCCGTTAGGTTCCGGCATCATATCCACGGCCACATAATAAGTTTCGTCGATCACTTCTTTTCTCACTTCCGGTTTAGGAGGTTCTACTTTCACATCTCCGCTTCCCGCTCCCTCCTTCGGTACTTCAAATTCGCTTGTCTGCTCCCCCTTTTTTGCGGCGACCGGTTTTCCGAAAGTTGGTTTTTGAGGATTTACTTTTTCATTTTCCCTCTGATTGTGAATTATAGACGGAGGCGGACCAAGCTCGGCATACTTAAGGATCTTTACATTGAATGTTTCATCATTTTGTTTTTCCGGTGCCAAAATCATAAAAGAAAGAAAAATAATTAGATGGAGGATTAACGCCGCGGCAACACCTATCAGGTAATTCTTCGAATAGACTTTTTTCAGTTCGAATGCGCCGTAGGGATTATTTTTTTCTTCCGGATTCAACGGTTAGTTTATCTCTGAATAATTTCAAAACAAAGTTAGAGACGAATCGATTGATTATCAATTTATTGAGAAGGACGGCGTTATTTATTTAGATGGATTAATTTTTACCGCTGAGATATTCGATTACCTTTTACCCCAAAAAAAAGAGCGGCAGCTGCCGCCCATTGATCTGAAGCTGATACCAATCCAATAATATTATTTCTTCTCTTTGCCGGAGCCTTCGTCGAGGGCAAATTTATAAGGAAGAACAATCCATACTGCAACCGGTTTATTTTTCTGTAATGCGGGAGAAAATTTTGATTTCATCACAGCGTCGATTGAAGGCTGGTTAAAAAATTGAGCATCGCTTTTTATTATTATCGTTTTTTGTGGAATTCCATCTTTACCGACAAGAACTTTCACATAAACATTTCCAGTTATTTTGTTAACCTTCGCTTCTTCGGGATAAACTGGCGTCACGGCGTTTATAAGTTCCGGTGCTTTATCAAATGCTTCCGTAATATATTCATCTTGCTTTTCTTTTCCTGACTGAACTTCCTTTTTTTCTATCGAAAGTTTAAATGCAACCGGAAGAATTACCCAGACTTTTACCGGTTTATCATTTAAAACTGCCGGACTAAATTTTGCTTGTCTCGCTGCATTTAAAGCAGAGTTGTCGAGCATCTCCTTTGCTCCCTGCTCTACTTTTGCATCGGCTACGTTTCCTTTCTCATCAATCAGAAGTTTGAGATAAACCGTCCCTTCTATACCCGCGAGTTTTGCAATTTCCGGATAAGCAGGATTTAATTGTGATTTTAATACAGGAATTTCATCTACTTCAATGAATCCGGATTCGTCGGCTTTTTGCATTTTGGCTTTTTGCTGGGCTGCCAATCCCGCAAAAGAAAAAATTATTATAAGAAAAATTAATTTTGTTTTCATTTCAACCTCAACTGTTAGGTCTTACTGTTATTTGTTTTGTTCTGTAATAACTGCCGTATACATCTACAGGGGGCAGTGCGTTCATAAGGAGTTCGAGTTTTTCGTTCTGTTTTTTGACTTCGCGCGTTAAGTCTGCAAACTGAACTTTATACTCTTCGGATTTGGAATAAAAAAAGATTGTAAGAAGCAGAAAAATTATTGATGCGGCATAGACCGCCGCCGTTAAATATTTTTTACCGTGAAAAAAGAATTTATCTTTTTCACCAATGTTTTTAACCGAAAGGAGAATTTTTTTATCCAGCTCCACCGGAAAATCCTCCACTATAGAATTCAAGCTGCTTTTAATAACATTTATTTTTTTAAAGTATTCACGTGCTTCGTAATCCTGAGAAAGCATAGTGAACATGAACGCCTCTTTTCCCTTTTCAAGTTCTCCGTCGAAATAGAGATCTACCATAGCAATATTTTCGTTACTAGACATCGACCCGCTCCTTCTTTTATTTCTTTTTCAACTCTGCTATTTTTTTCTTCGA
>JAKAMT010000276.1 GCA_021812705.1 Bacteroidota bacterium
GCTTTCATAAAGATAAACAGGAACATTCAACTCCGCAGAAATTTTCCGGCCGAACTCTTCTGATATTTTTACACACTCTTCTGTAGTTGCGTTTGCCACCGGTACAAAGGGAACAACATCAATTGCGCCAAGTCTGGGGTGTTCCCCTTTATGCCTTCTCATATCTATAAAATCTGCAGCAGTCCGGCAGGATGCCAGAGCCCCGTTTAAAATTCCATTTTCGTCTCCTGCAAATGTTACAACTACGCGATTGTAATCCGCATCGGGTTCGAGGCTCAAAAGTTTTACGTTTTCAATTTTTTTCAGCTCTTCTTTTATGGCGTCAAATAAATCATTGTTGTTTCCTTCACTGAAATTAGGTACGCATTCGATAATTTTCATTGAATCTCCGGATTATTGAAAATGACTTCACCTTTTTTAATTGTGTATTTATTCAAATTGATTCCGATATTATAAATGATTTCGCTTATGCTCTCACACTTAAACGCGGCAAAATCCGCCTGCTTGCCAATCTCGATGCTGCCGCTCATTTCGCTGATGCCCAAAGCCCTTGCTGCATTGATTGTCACGGCTGAAATTATCTCTTCGCAGCTCATCTTCATTTTGAGAGAAGCAATCTGCATTATTAATTGCAGATTGGGGATGTGTGATGAACCGGGATTGAAATCCGTGGAGAGAGCAACAATGCCGTTTTTATCAATCAATTCTCGTGCAGGAGCATAATTGTGATCCAGGAAAAATGATACTCCTGGAAGAAGAACCGACACAATTTCACTCTTCGCTAATTTTGAGAGATTCTCATCCGAAATCACTTCCAGATGGTCCACGCTCAGAACTTTATGTTTAATTGCAACATCAAGACCGCCGACATCTTTGAACTGATCTGTATGAAGCCGCAGTTTGTAACCTAATTTTTTTGCCCTGGCAAATATTTTATCAACCTCTTCGGAGGAGAAGGCAGTTTCTTCGCAGAATGCATCCACATGTTCGGTTAACTTATTTTTGATCAGATAGGGGAGCAGTTCATTTATGATCAAATTCAGATAACCTTTGTGATCATTCTTATATTCGGGCGGATATGTGTGAGCACCTAAAAATGTGGGAATGATTTCTATGCGTGAAGCCGATTTGAAATGATTAATCACCTGCAAAAGCTTTATCTCGTCGTAATAACTAAGTCCGTATCCGCTTTTGATTTCGAGAGATGTAACTCCCTGTGAGATAAAATGAGCGATTCTGGGTTTCAGCAATTTGACCAGCTCTTCAAAAGAAGAATTCCGGACCGACTGCATTGTTGAAGTAATTCCGCCTCCGGCTTTGGCAATCTCTTCATAGGTTGCTCCTTTTAGCCGGTTTAAAAATTCATCCGAGCGGGATCCCGCATAAGCAGAGTGGGTGTGGCATTCGATTAATCCGGGCAGCATTATTGTGCCCTTCATATCAAATGTCATTTCGGCAGAGATTTTAGAAATGGCCGAATTTGGCACAAAATCTTTGATTATCCCGTTTTCCACTACGACGGAATGTTCAATTAGCGGATTTAGAACGGACATCTCTCTTCCGCGCTTATAATTTAATCCGCCGCTGTTTACGGTTATAATCTGAGAAGGATTCTTAAATATTGCTTTCATATTATATCGATTAAAGGTAGTTCAAAAATAGAGAATTCGCTTCTTTATTTGCCAATATTTTTGTCTAATCGGCTCAATTTTCGTAATTTTGCATACTCAAATTTGAAGGGCTTCTTTAATGTCTTCAGGAAAAAAGTTAAAAATCCTTTTCGCTACTTCGGAAGTTGTACCTTTTATTAAGACCGGCGGTTTGGCAGACGTTTCTTCTGCGCTTCCTCAAAAATTGCAGGAGATGGGACACTTTGTTAGGATAATAGTTCCTAAATATGGCGCAATTGATGAAAGGAAATTTAAAATCCACGAGGTAGTCCGTTTAAAAGACCTGAAGATTAATATCGGTGATAAGGAAGTGATCTTTTCTTTAAGATCTTCTTTCCTGATAGGCCCCAAAACCCGCGTTCAGATCTATTTCCTAGATAATCCTCAATTTTATGGAAACAGGCACAGCCTCTATACAGACCCGCTCACCGGAGAAGATTATCCCGACAACGATGAAAGATTTATACTTCTTAACCGTGCCGTTTTTGAACTGATTTCAAAATTGGGATGGACGCCTGACATTATTCACTGCAATGACTGGCAGACTGGTCTCATTCCTGCATATTTGAAATCAACTTATAAAAACGATCCGCTCTTCAAACAGGTAAAGACTCTTTTTACAGTGCACAATCTCTCATTCCAGGGAATTTTTCCGAAATCAAATTTCGTTAAGACAGAGCTGCCGAAAGAGCTGGAGAGCGAAAAGGGGATTCTTCATAAAGGGAAAATCAATTTCCTCAAGAGCGGATTGCAGTTCGCTGACATGATAACCACCGTTAGCGAGACTTACGCCAAAGAGATCTATAAGAATAAAGAGTTTGGATACGGACTAGAAGATGTTTTAAGCAAAAGAAAAAAAGATCTGTACGGAATCATAAACGGTATTG
>JAKAMT010000277.1 GCA_021812705.1 Bacteroidota bacterium
CAGATTCTTCCGCTGAAGAAATAAATAACGCCGCCAAAAATTTTTCTCTGAACAAATTTGAATGCAAAACGGAATTCATAAGATCCGATGTTTTTGACTATCTGGAGAAATGCATTGCGGAGAATAAAAAATTTGACGTTATTAATCTGGATCCCCCCGCATTCGCAAAAAACAAAAAGGCGCTGCAGACTGCAATAAAAGGTTATGAGAGACTGAACAAACTTGCTTTTCAATCACTGAATGAGGAAGGCCTGCTTTTCACATCATCATGCTCTCATCATCTTGATGAGGAGACATTTTTGAATTTGATTCAGAAGGCGGCATTGAAAGCTGAAAGAAAAATCCAGATGATCCATTTCAATAATGCCTCAATGGACCATCCTTCCTTGCCGGCTATGTACGAAACCGGCTATTTGAAATTTGCCGCATTCAGAGTTTTGAATAAATAAAAAAAGCCGGCTTAATGCCGGCTTCTGTGCAACGTATAATTTTATCTTACTCCGATTTTATCATGCCGATCGCACTCAGCAAGCCAAACTGCCTGTATAAGTAATTTGATTCGCTGGCTATATTGTTGTTCATCGACTGAACGTAATCCCTGTACGATTGCTGCTGATCTATAAATGTCGCAGTGCCGAGAGAGTATGAGTCTCTCTTGATTTCCCAGGTTTCCTTTGCAGATTTTAGCGCAACTTTTGTAACGTCCAGCTGCAGTTTTGCGGTTTGCAGATCAAGCACCGCATTTTTAACATCGCTTTTGATCTGCCTTTCAAGCGCGCTCAAATCTTCAGTTGTGTTTTTGTTTGAAGCAATGGCAGTTTGAATTGAAAGTTCTGTGCTCCATCTTGAAAAAATGGGGACGCTGAGTGAAAGGCCAACGCCGTAAACTTTCCGGCTGAAGAGATCGCTCGGCTTTGTAGCGCTGGTAGAAAAACTGTAATTGCCGCTCAAGCTAGGAAGCAAACCGCTGCGTGCTATCGTGAGCTGATATTCGCTGCTGAGAGATCTTAATTTCGCACTCTGGTAATCATTTCTGTTCGACAGAGCCGACTGTACCAGTATATCTATATTGTCTCCGTTCTTCACAGATTCCGGCATATATGATGAATCCATTTCAAACGTATATTCTTTCAATACATCCAGAGAAAGATAATTGAGCAAAGCAATTTTTGATTTTTCGTAATTGCTCTTGGCCTGAAGGTAGGAGAGTTTGGAATTTGATGTCTGATATTCCTGCGCATATAAATCTGCATTTGCTTTCATCTTCAGATCATACATCTCTTTGACTTTCTTGAGCATATCTTCATTGTACTTCTGATCTTCTTCCTGGAACTTTAATACCTTTTCATTATTGAGAATTGTTATGAACAGATTGATCGTCTGCAGAATTACATCCTGACGCAGTTTTTCCAGATCGTATTTAGCCGCCTGCAGATCATTCTTGCGCTGATTGATGGTGGAAATATTGGAGAGACCGTCGAATAATGTAACATTTCCGCCCAGCGATAAATTGTAGCTTCTGGAATCTGTTTCGGTTGCGCCGAAACTTTGCGGATTTCCGAAATAGTCCAGAACTGTGCTTCCTTTGCTTGTCACCTTCTGCCAGTTCCAGCCACCGTTCAGATTCATAGTAGGAAGAAGACTACCGTACGCATTCTTCAGAGAAGCGTTCGAGGTCTCCAGGTTGTTAACGCTTTTTATAACGGAAGTGTTGTGGTTCAGCGCAATTGTGATTGCATTGCTTAAGGTTAATTTTTCCTGAGCGCTGCTTTCAGATGTGAAAACAAAAGAGATGCACAGAATTAAAATTATTTTCAAGTACTTCATTGTAATCCCAAATTTTATTTTTGACAAAATTGATTTTTACTCGTAACGCAGCGCGTCGATCGGATTCAAAGCAGACGCCTTGCGCGCGGGATAAAATCCGAAAAAGATTCCAATCGCACCTGCGAATCCGAACGCGATCATGATGATCTGCGGTTTGATGTATGCCGCCTGATCCGTGTAATTATTTAATATGTACACCAATAAAAATGAAAGAGCTACTCCAATAATTCCGCCTGATAAACTGAGAACTATAGCTTCTGTTAAAAACTGAATTAATATGTCAGACGCACGGGCGCCCACCGACAAACGGATTCCGATCTCACGCGTTCTCTCAGTCACAGATACCAGCATGATGTTCATAATTCCTATTCCTCCCACCACAAGCGATACGCCTGCCACAGAGGCCAGGAGAATTGTGAGGATTCTGGAAGTGGCTGTAGCTGTAGCGGAAAGATCCGACTGATCCTGAATTGTAAAATCGTCTTCTTCTCCGGGCACAAGTTTATGAGATTCTCTCATTATGCTCCTGAGCTCGGCAATAACGGCGGGAATTTTATCGTTCGAAATCGCGCTCACCTGGATTGACCCTATTCTCATATGATCGCCTGAAAGCCGGTCGCCCACGGTTCGCGATGGCGCTAGAATTATATCGTCATTGCTGGTGCCCTGCGCACTCTGTCCTTTCGCTTTCAATACGCCGATCACTCTAAAGG
>JAKAMT010000091.1:0-8930 GCA_021812705.1 Bacteroidota bacterium
CATTATCTCGATTCCATATAAAGTATTGCCGTTGAAATTGTGGTTTCTAATAAATCCCTGGTCCGCTATTTCGCTCCAGCTGTGCCAATCAGAATAAAGGCTGAAATCAAGTATCAGACTGCTTGACGAGGCGACAATTTTATTTTCATAGATTAAACAAATTTGCCCCTCCGGAAATATTGATATTTGACTGGCAAATTGTTCCAATGTCCATGGCTTCATTTGGGGAAAACATTTCAGCTGAAGTTCTGTCACTGCTGTGTAATCGGTCTGCTGAAGCTGACGGAGAACAATACTTTTTTCAAAATTTTTAAGATTTAATCCTTTCATCCGGATCTCCGTTTTTTTACAAATTATTTGTAATAAAGAAATATTTCAAGGCAAATACTGATAAGTATTTTATTTATATTAAAATGCTGTTAAATTATTGTGGAGGATCGGTCATGAATATCCCGGTGTTAAGTTTATTTCCGTTTATTCTGATTTTACTCGCCATTGCAATATTGCCCATGTATTGGAATCATAGATGGGAGAATAACCGCAACAAGCTAATCATAGCTTCTCTTCTCAGCCTTCCAATAATCATTTTTTTGATTCAAAATGAATTGTGGCACAAACTGATCGAAACAATTTTATTCGATTATCTTCCCTTTGTTATACTGCTCGGTTCTTTGTTTATAATTACCGGAGGAATCCATATAGGCGGAGATATCGAAGCAAAACCATCAACCAACTTATTATTTCTGGGCACAGGAACGCTTCTTGCGTCGATTATGGGAACAACCGGCGCGGCAATGCTTCTTATACGTCCAATTATTAATACTAATAAAGAAAGAAAAAACAAAGTGCACACAATTTTGTTTTTTATAGCCTGCGTTGCCAATTGCGGAGGACTTTTAACTCCAATAGGCGATCCCCCTCTTTTCATATTATATCTGAGAGGCGTTCCGTTTACATGGTTTTTTACTTTATTCCCACAGTGGCTATTTACGAATCTGATGCTGTTATCTATCTATTTTTTTGTGGATTCGTATTATTACAGAAAAGAAAAAAAATCCGACTTAATCAAAGACAGGATAAACATTCGGGCCATAAAGATTAAAGGGAAATTAAATTTCATCTGGCTGCTTGGCGTAGTATTATCGATTGCTTTTTTGAACGAACAATATATTGATCTGATTCATAAGAATGAATATTTTAAATTCTTGAGAGAGGGCGCGCTGGTACTGATGGCTGTTTGCTCACTTCTTTTTACACAAAAAAACTTACGGACTCTGAATAATTTTTCCTGGCATCCAATTGAGGAAGTTGCTTATCTGTTTTTTGGAATATTCATTACTATGATTCCCTGTCTTCTCTACTTAGAAGCCCATGCAAAATCTTTTGGTATAAATAATCCTTCGCAATTTTATTATGCCACCGGTTTTCTGAGCGCGATTCTGGACAATACTCCAACTGCGGTCACTTTCTTTTCTCTTGCGCGGGGTTTGGGGTTAACATCCGGTTTAATGGTTGGTGGAATTCCGGAAGAGATAATAAAGGCAATATCTCTTGGAGCGGTATTTTTTGGAAGCTTCACTTATATAGGCAACGCCCCAAATTTTATGATAAAAACAATTGCCGAAGATTATAAAATTAAAATGCCTCATTTCTTCGGATATGCATTAAAATTTTCTTTTATAGTTCTGTTGCCGATTTTTATACTTGTGCAATTAATTTTTCTTTAAATCACTGCTATTGTATTAATCATTTCGCACAATGCCGGTGTAGACGTTTTATAACACACTTTATAAGATTAAGATCTTCTTATGACAAAAGCGGTCGAAAAAATAATTCTATTTTCTCTAATCGCGTTCTATGCTTCTTTAACATATCATGTTTCTGTAATTTTATCTAAAAACGAATTTGACGGCCGATTATTTAAGCCCCAAAAAATATCAACAAGCTGCAGGGCAAATCCCGGCCCTAAATTATTTGACGCCAACAGGAGATACATACCATTAACAAAGAGTTGGCAGTTCAATAAAAACCCGCCTGATTTAATTTATCCGGGTCTTAACAGAAAATTCTGCAAAGAACTCCTAGCAACTGTTCCTATAATTGATTTTGAAATAAAGCCGGTTTCAAAGAGCCGCTATTTCAACAAACCGCCTCCGGACGGTTTCCTTTTCATCTAAATTTCACTTCACCCGAATTTAAAGCAGAAGTTTTTCAGCGAACCGGTTGCCGCACTTTAAGCGACCGCGTGAGACATTTTTAAAATATTTTTTCATTGAGGAGTAATAATATGGAGCCCATAAAAAAGAGAACATGGATTGACGATTTTGCGTTTTATCTGCTGATGGCGATTCTTGGTTTTACAATTGTTGTCACAATAGGATTTTTATTCTATTCATTGTTTGTTTAATGCCGGATGCTTAAAGAATTCAATCTCTCCGGCGGAGCGCTCCGCCGGAGTAAGATTAAATTTCTTTTCTAGCTAAGATTTATTTAAAACAAAACACCCGACGGAATAAATTCCCCCAAAGTATCTTCAACAATATTTGCAAATTCCTGAAGCGAATTAACTTTCGACATTTTCGCATGGTAGTTGTCGAGTTTTTTTATCAGATCATATTTTGATAATTCTGCCATATATTTTAAAGTGCCTCCAATACCGCCCGGACGCTGTTCTCTTCTTTTTTATAATATTCGCCGCTCATTCCAACATAAATCCCGCCGGTTCCGTACAAAATTCCTAATTATTGCCCGTTTAATTTAGCTCACCGATTTTTCGGATAGAATGGTTTGCTCGAACCTGCTTCGCTGCGTGAATGCCTTTTGAGTGATCGGAAGAACATGCGGGACTGCGGAGGATTCTTTAATTCGGCGCGTACTCTTTTGGACCCGGTTGCGCCGACTCTTCAATTTGAGTTGCGGTACCGGAATACGGCAGATAATAAATTTTCCTCTCGCTGATCAATTAGAAAAGGATGGCACTGTAAAGCAAAATTTAGAACCTTTCCCCTTTTCACTTTCGGCCCAGATTGTTCCGCCGTGCTTTTCAACCATCTCCCTGCAAATTATCAATCCCAAACCTGTTCCATTTTCGCCTTCGGTTCCTCTTGTGGAAACGTTTCGGCCAAGATTAAATAAATTTTTAAGCGATTCTTTTTCCATCCCCCTGCCGTTATCCGAAACCGAGATGTGGACAAAATCTTCTTTCTTATAAACTTCTAATGAAATACTCCCGCCGGGATCGGTAAATTTTATCGAATTATATAAAAGATTCCTGACAACTGTCTGAATCATATTTTTATCAGCTTTTACTGTTATTGAATCATCTATAATATACGTCATGTTAATTTTTTTGTTCTCTGCGATCTGCTTTTGCAGAAGAATAGTCGGACTCAACTCGGTCAACAGATTTATCCCGGCCGGGCTGAACGAAACATTATTCGTGTGCATGTTTGCCCATTCCAGCAAATTATCCAAAAGTCCGTATGTGCTGCGTATAAGTTTTTGGATTTTCCCTATTAAGGAAATTTTATCTTCTTCCGGCATTTCGGCATAGTCTTCCAGAAGAATTCTTGAGCTGCTAAGTAATCCCTGAAAGGGGCTTCTCAAATCGTGAGCAATGATAGAGAAAAGTTTGTCTTTACTCAGATTCAGGTTTTTCAGCTCATCGGTATATTTTGCCAGCTGAAGCTCCGCTTTTTTTTGTGCGGTAATATCGCGCACATGCAGAAGATAGCCGCTTGGATTATCGGCCGAGAACATCCAGGGTGTAATAAGGCAGTCCAGATAGATATGCCCGGATTTGAATGTATCGTACAATTTATTCCGTTTAACCAGGTCGAAGTCAAAATCAAATTCATATTCCACGGTGACTCCGCGCCGCAGATCCTCTTTTGCACCGTCGGGAAAATTCGGATCGTTAAACAGATCAAATCCTTTCAGCTGGTCAATATTGATGATGCCGAACAGATTAACGCCGGCGTTATTAATCTCCAGCAATTTTCCCCGGGAATCATACAGTTCTATAGCTATTGGCGATTGCGAAAAGATGCTCTGGAATTTTTCTGCGTTTGTTCTAAATTCAAGTTCAGTCCGTTTCTGGTCCGTGATATCCTGAACCAATGAGTAAATACTTTCAAGATTTCCGGAGGAATCTATATGCGCCGAATTAAACCATTCGCATGTAATTACCGATCCGTCTTTACGGTAATTGCGGTTGAGGTGAATATTGCTGGTTCTTTTGCCCGACAACATATCCGCACTTACCGAAACCACTTTTTCAACATCTTCTTCATGCACCCATTTAAAATCGTCGATTTTTTTACCGACCACCTCCGCGGCATTCCAGCCGAAAAGATTTTCGGCTTTTTCCGACCAGGAGATTATCCGGAAATTATTATCGAATTCAATTGTTGCCAGCGGTGAATTATCAACATGAAATTTAAGAAGCTCAAAGGATCGTTTCAGTCTGCTCTCAATGAGTTTATGCTCGGTTATATCATGCATAAACAGACAAAACTTTTTTTCCAACGGCAGGTACTGGATATCGGTAGAGAAGTTTATAATAGTTCCCCCTTTAGAGCACTGCAGGCTTTCAAACCGGTGAGCGGCATTTGTGTGAGCAACTTTAATATGGTTTGAAAACTCGTCTCTGGTTTCCGGCACCACTAGGTCATACAAGGACATTGTCAACAGTTCTTCGCGTGTATATCCTATAAGCCGGCTGTATTCAGAATCTACTTCAAGAAAATTCCCTTTCAAATCTATAAACATAACCACCCCGCTGCTAATGAATTGAAAATATAGAATATAATGTTTATACGCTACTTTAATATTTCGCAACAGGAGAGGATTAGAACAGAAGGCTGCGGCTTCTACAGTTAAATTGATATGATTAAACTTATAAACCTTTCCATCCTGAGAAAATTAAGCGGTCCGGATTTCCTCACACAAACACCGGCGGGTTAAATTTTCATTGTAATTATTGAAACGGTTATAAAAAATATTTTATCTATTAATTCACCGGCCGCAATCTTTCTCCCTATTCATCCACATTTAATTACCGCCGCTCTTTAAATTTTTCAATTATTAACTCCGGCGAAGATAAGCTTGAATCTGCTTCCGGTATTTTTCTTCGACTGAATCTCAAGAGTTATCTTATTCAAATCACAATACCCTTTCACCAAGGATAAGCCGAGACCGTTTCCCTCATATTTTCGGGAGTACCCTTCGTCCTCCTGCGTAAACGGCTGAAAAGTCTGGTCTATAAATTCCTGCGACATTCCGACTCCCGTATCTTCGATAATCACATATATATCCTGATTGTTTTCGCTTCTCTCAACTTTAATTGTGATCGCACCCTCGTCAGTAAATTTTACGGCATTGTCCAGCAGGTTCACAAAGATCTGATAGATGCTGTACTTGTCGCCGAAGATTACGGCATCAGTAACATCGGAGTAAAAATTAAATATCAATCCTTTCTCTTCGATCTGAGATTTGAAATCGGCTTTAATTCTTTCTATTATCTCATTGACCAGCCCGAATTCTACAAATGAAGGTTCATATGTACCTATCTGCATCTCCGAAGCATTTAATATTAATTCGACTGTTCTTATTAATCTGCGGCCCGCCGAATCTATTCCGTCGAGATACTCAATAAGTTCCGGAGTGATTTTTCCTGTCAGATCTTCTTTTAGCAGATATGCATAACACACAATAGCGTTCATGGGGGATCTTATCTCGTGCGAGACCTGGGCGAGAAATTCGGTTTTTATTTTATCCGCCTTTTCGGCTTTCTCCTTCGCGCGTATTAATTCCTCTTCAAATCTTTTACGTTCGGTTATGTCGTGCACGGTGCCCACAAGACTTGTGCATCTGAGGCGATCATCAAATATCGGAGCAACACTGACAGAACCGACCAATCGTCCGGCGGGATATTCGGAAACCTCTTCCCATCTTACAATTCTCTTTTCCCGGATTGCCTCCGCATATTTTTTCAGCACAACAGAGAGGGAAGGTTCCGGTATAACTTCGGTTACATTTTTTCCGATTATCTGTTCTTTGGATAGACCTGTAGTTGTAATAAAACACTGGTTTACAGATGTGAATATATATTTCCCGCCCGTTTCAACTTTAATATTAAAAATGCTTTCCCCGACAGTATCGTAGATAAGGGAGATATGCCGTTCCCGTTCGCGCAATAATTCCTCCGCGGACCTTGCGCCGTTTTTTTCACGGTGACCGGTGATAATCTCTCCTTTCATTTTCGTTATCCGCTTTCTGTAATTCTAAAAGTATATTTATAGCTTCTTCAGTTTTAATATACTTCGGCAATCGTCCTCCGGATTTGCCGGCACCATAGCCGGATCAATTTCAGAAAAACTGGCATCAGCCCGTTCAAATATCATTACTAAAAACAGTGCCGCTAATCTGGAAAAAGATACTGCCGGTAAATATCGCATTTAACAATAACCGACAATCTCAAAAACTGTCTCTCTTGTGCTGCGGCTATTGTAATTTTCTAAAAATCTTAAAAATTAATTAAGGTCGGAATATTCGTTTTAACTTTCCGGCTTCCCGGACAAACTTAAGGGATATAGTTGGAAGTTAATATTTTTAGCCGCTTTATAATTATTCCGAACTGAAAAATACCGAATAGGCGGTTTATTGGTGTGACAATTATCACGAGATTTGGACATTTTGCATTCTGTCGTATCTACTGCCGGCATCATTAATTTCTGTGAGGAATAATTCAGAGAATTATTTTGATAACCGACTAAGATGCGCCAGGTTCGGCTTAAAACGCGCAACTCTTTCAATCCATTTGCTGATCGCGTCCGGGTTCAGAAACGCTTTATGCGGTTTTTCCGGAACCACGCGCACAATTCTATGAAGCTTAATTGTATTTGATCCCGAATTAATTCTTCATTCTGCTAAATTGTTTATTGCCCTCAGCAAGAACGAAACACAAATTTTCAAAGTTCGTGTGAAATATTAGGACGGCAGAAAATTTTGCTTCGATAAAGATTTCAAATGTGTTCCGATTATTTGATTATGTATTGAAGAGAATAAATCCGCCCGGCAAGTCAAGTTCGAGAACACCTTCACCATAAAAATTAATGCATAATCAGCCAACAAATGCTTCACAATATGAAAAAACTAATTTTGCATTGATACTCAAAATAGGGGCCGAGTCGGTTATCGCCGCGAGAAATTTCTCCCCATCCGCTGCTTTCTCCTTTAAGTGATGATATTGTTAATATACAACGCTCAGCTATTGCAAATTATCTTTATAAAACTATACATTACTTCGAGTTACTGTGAACTCGGGGCAAATGCGCCTCTCCATAATTTCATCTTACCGTCATGCTGATATTTAACTGTAATAATGAAATTATTTGCAAAATGAATAACGCTGCTATCCGGCATTGTTGTTGTGCCTGTTGCAAGTCCGTGTAAAATAACTGCGTCCCCAATAATTTCTGCGCCGTCATAATTATGAGTGAATTCTGTTTTACCCATTTTCAGCATGCCGTTATAGAAATTTCTGCAAGCCTCTTTCCCTTTTAGAAGAGGAATGCCCGGTGCGAGGAAGATAACATCCTCTGCCATGTTGCTCATAATTCCCTCAAGATCGCCGGCCTTTGAAAACTGCTCATGCGATATTAGAACAGCTTTTGCGTCTTCAACGGGATTACGATGCGAGCATCCGACAATCATGCAAGTAATAAAAAAAGTTAATAATAATTTTGTTTTCATTTGAAATCTTCCTCCAAGTATTTCCCTTGATTATTAGAACAACTGCTGCGTGGTTGTAAATAATCGACGAAAGATCACGTTGTTAGTTCAAAACGTTCTATGCAAACATCGTCTCCCTTCATTATGATTTTGGGATGTGTTGCTTTCATCTTTGGATTAAAAGCTTTTGCGATTGCCTCGCCCGGCGAACATTCGATTGCAAATCCAAGATCTGCGGCATTCATCTCTTTGTAAATTTTCGCGATTATACATTCCGTATACTTTGTTTCAAAAACTTTATCAGTATTTACAACAACCTCATGCGTCAAGCCTTTGTCAAATGGGGGCGTAGCAAGATACTTTATTATAAAGTCCGAAAATGTTTTCATATCGCGAGGTTGAACATCTTTAAAATTTGCCTCGATGAATTGTTTCATGTTATCCGCGGAGGCATTTTTTGCCATGCTTAGCAATTTCTTTTTACCTAAACTTTTTTCCATATTTTGAATAATTGGGACGTACGTTCCAATTGCGAATCTGAAAACATCTTCTGCGGACATTCCGGAATCGAGCATTGACTTAGCTTTCTGTTTGGAATCCTGATTTAATGCATTCATTAGAGGTGAGGCAAGAAGACTTTGACAGCCAAGACACATCATTGCTCCGGCGGGTAATTGTTTTGTTAAGAATTTTCTTCTGCTGGCCGAATTATTCTTTTCCATTTATTGCTCCTTTGTTTTTGTGAAAGGATATAATTTTATAAAAATTTATTTTTTAGCAGGAGTAACTGACGGCGGCAAACAAGAATCTGTTTGCCAGGCAACTTTCCATTCATTAGTAATTTTTTGAAACCCCATGGTCATACCTTCGTTGAAGGTAATTGCGCCCCCATCTTTCATTTTTCCGTCGCCTGTTCCATTCCAAACATAAAGGACATTGTCTTTATTAATGAATCTGAATTCTTCTTTTGCCGTAACAATTTTCATGGAGACCATGTTTTTGTACTGCTCTTCAATGTTTTTCTTAAAGCTCTGGTAGTTACTTAGTGTGCCATCAAAATTGATTACGATGAAATCCGGTGAATCCCAATAATACTTCATAATACTTTCAACATTTGCTTTTTCATAATCTTTAATCATGTTCTGGACAAAATATGATAGTTCTGTTTTGATTTTGTCTTTATCCAGTTGCGTTAA
>JAKAMT010000091.1:9030-10746 GCA_021812705.1 Bacteroidota bacterium
GGCGGCATGCTCGATTCTTGAAAATGAATTACTTTCCATTCATTGTTTATTTTCTTTAAGACAAAAGTTGAGCCGATACTATCCCAATTATCTACCTGTCCGGTTTTATATTTTGCTTCTGCTCTATAAATAACTGTGGCAATTGCAATTTCGCTTGTAATAATCTTTACATCAATTTTAACTATCGAAGTTTTAAACTCCGACCACAAGCCGAAAGTCTCCTTACTCATTTTAATCATTTCATCGTAGTTGAGTATAGATCCGTCAACTCCAATCCCTGTAAATTCAGAGGTATTCAAGAACAAATGGGAATTTTTGTTTATATCCATGGTTTGCCAGGCGGAAAAAATTGTTTGAATTGATGAATTAACTTCTTTTTTAATCTGATCTTTTTCTTGTTGAGTTAATTCTTGCTTTGGCGTGCAAGATGCCAAGAATACCAATAGAGCGACGATAAATATTTTTGTTTTCACGAAAACCTCGTTTATTAATTTTTTTTCGGTTTATTAATTATTTACAACCTTGTACGACTCATGGTATTGATAAAATTTCCACCGGGTGTTCTGTTTTACCAAAACGATAGTCACATAACCTGATAGAGATAATTTCTTTTTATCTTTCAATAAGGCATTGAAAGAGAATCTACCCGTCATTGCGGCGGAGTTTAATGACAGGACCAAAACCTTTTTATTCTCCCAACTAAGCTGTGAAGAAGCTACTGTTGAGTGAAATTCTTTTATTTGTTTCGCTAAAACTTCCCAATTAGGAGTTAGTTCTGAATTTTCCGCCACCACTAATTCCGGCGAGTTAACAAAACATTCGGCGGTTTTTGCATCATCTAAATTATTGTGAGCAAGCGTATAATCATCTACAACACCTAAAACTTCTTGGACAACTTTTAAGCTGTCTTGAGCAGTTAATTTAGATTGAGCTGTCGGTTCTTGATTTGTAGACGGCTTACAAGAAACGATAAACAACAAGATGCTTGTAAATAATATTTTTAGATTCATAAATTCTCCTTGTGTTTATAGTTTTTTTATTTTTTCCCTGCCGGCAGAATAGTTTCTGTTCCCGATTCGTGAAGGTAAATTGCTTTCCATCTACCCTCAATATTTTTGAATATTAGCGTAGTGATAAGTGGAGAGATAGTTATAGCTTCTCCGGTTTTTAGAGTAATTTTCTCTTTACCCATCCAAGCACAAACGACTATATCTTTAGACAAACATTTATAGTCTTCCTGAGTTAATGCTAATTTTATTGAAGCTGCGGCGCTTAGAAAATCACTTGTGCCTTTCTTGCTCGTTTGAAAATCTGCTTTAGAGCCATCCACGCTAATCTCAATAAAATCCTGTGAATCCCAATAGCACTCTGATACCAGTGAAGGATCCAGTTTTTCAAATTTTGCAAGTATGTTATCAACTGCCGATTTGACTTCACTCTTAATTTGATCTTTCTCCTTTTGGGTTAATTCCTGCTTTTGTGTGCACGAGACTATGAATGCGGAAAGAACGAGTAGTAATAGTTTTGATTTCATACTTTCTCCTGGATTATATTAAAAAAATAAAAGTGATTTAACTTTACGTCAAACTTTTTAATTTAATAACCGGAAGAAAAGCAGCGAAGGAATTTTTTGCAGAAAAAGAGAAAATCTATGTAACTGCTTTAGAATTTCTTTTAATTATGAGAGGAATTTTAGTCTGATGGAATCTAATGAGC
>JAKAMT010000092.1 GCA_021812705.1 Bacteroidota bacterium
CTTTGTTGCCTATCTCCCATGGAAAATAAAGTGCAAGAAAAATGAGGATGTTGAAAACAATTACCCAAAGAAGCAGATCCTTTAAAGCGAAATCAGGGAAAAACGGAATATATTTTTTCTTTTCCTCCGGAAGGTTTCTAAAATGTTCCGGCTCATGCATTCCCTGCCTTTGAATGAAAAGAAGGTGTAAACCCAAAAACACCGTGAAGATCGCAGGAAGTATTGCCACATGGATTCCAAAAAATCTTGATAGAGTGGCGCCCGTAACATCTTCACCGCCCCTAAGCAATATTTTAAGCGGCTCTCCTATCACAGGAACTACTCCCACTATATCGGTTCCGACTTTTGTTGCGAAGAATGCCAGTTCGTTCCATGGCAACAGATAGCCGCTAAATCCGAACGCCAATGAAAATACTAATATTATAAATCCTGTAACCCAGGTTAACTCTCTCGGTTTTTCGTATGCTTTGGAAAAGAAGACGCTGAACATATGAATGAAAGCGAAGAGAACAAGTAAATTTGCCGACCAGCTGTGTACATTTCTGATAAGCCATCCAAACTTCACTTCGGTCACAATGAAGCGCACACTTTCATAAGCGCTGTCTTCTCCCGGTCTGTAGTATAAAAGAAGAAGAATTCCGGTAAACAACTGGACAAGAAATAAAAATAGCGTAACACCGCCCATATAATACCACACAGAATGACGATGAGCAGGAACTTTTTTGTGTTCAAGAAGATTGCGCACCGGAGTAAGATCATATCGCTCATCAATCCATGAGATTATTTTTGATCCGAATTTATTCATCACTTTTATCCCACTTTAGTAATTACAATCTCATCTTTAACGACTTTTACATCATACGCTTCGAGCGGACGAGGAGGCGGACCAGAAATATTTCTGCCGCTTAAATCATAAGTTCCGTTGTGGCATGCGCACCAGATTTGCTTAGTATCTGATTTGTACTGAACTATGCAGTCTAGATGAGTGCAACTGGCAGAAAGAGCTTTATACTGTTTATCGTCAGTTTTAATAAGAATAACAGGCTTCCTTCCGAATTTAATAATTTTAGAACTGTTTGAGGGGAAATCAACATCCTTTCCCGCTTTCACAGAATTCACTTTTGGTTCGGCGCTTTTGGGCGGATTTAAATAGGAAACTATCGGATAGAAAATTGAGAAAATACCGCCAATACCACCCAGTCCTAAAAGCGTATTAAGAAATTTTCTTCTATCTAATTTCATAGGAATATATTTTAATTAAAAAAGTTTTAATTAGTTTTAGCTTCCTCCCAAGGGGGAAGCAGTTTAGTTAGCACAAACAATATAACGAAAGGAAGAGCCAATATCGCAAGTCCGGCCAACAAGCCTTCGAGCCCAAAAAATGTCATCTTATAGACTGTTAATCCCCTAAAGCTCTTTGAAAACAACTGGCCGCCGATAACAATATTCCATCTGGTAGTAAAGATGCCAATTTCTACCAGAATTGCCGCGATAAAGTAGATCATCTTTTTCAATTCTGCGGGTGATTTCATGATTTTCATTACGGCAATCATTCCAAGCGGAATTAACATACCCATAATCACCTGTATAACTACTAAGCTTACGAACAATTTATCCGACACGAGGTAAGCTAGAATTTTTATCGATTCTTCCGATTCATAAACGCGGTGAATAAAATCCAGAGATTCTAAAGTGAAATCAATGATCATCACATAAAACAAAAAACTTGCTAATTTATCAAGGCAGGCAATATCAAGTGTTTTTCCTCGGAAAGGAGTTACAATCATATAGATTATTAAGACCATTCCAATGCCGGAAACAATTGCCGAGAATAAAAATACAATGGGCATAAGAACGCTGGACCACCAGGGATTTGCTTTGATGGACCCGAAAATAAATCCGACATAACCGTGCAATAGAAAAGCAGAAGGAATACCAATAATTGTAATTATCTTTACCCATTTTTTATCGAACTTAACAGATGCTTCAGAAACGTCCTTCGAGAAGAGAGAAATTGCCCGGTGAATCCATTTCTTAATTCCTTTCTCTTTTTCTGCCCAGTGTATAATGTCTTTCCTGTATTCAAACCAAATTTCCAGACAGAGGACTGCCATCAAGTACCACGCATAAACAAATCCGAACATAGCCATAGCAGAAGTGCTGTTTGGAGTAACCAAAATTTCTAAAGCTCTTTCCGGGTGTCCGAGGTGTGCCAGAAGAGGCAGAGGGGCAACCAGCAAGAATGAAAGAGCAGTGAGCATGGCCAACCGGTATGTTGGCTGAAGTTCTTTAACATTAAATACTTTTACAAGCGAAGCCAAAATAAATGCGCCGGCAACCAACCCGGTTAAATAGGGATACAAGACAATCAACAAACCCCAATGGAGTTCAACTTCGTTAGGGAAGATGTATCCCCAAACATCTCTTAGTAATGGCGTTAAATGTTGTATGATCTCTTCCACGTTATTTTACCTCCATATCTAAATTGGCATAATATACTTTTGGTTCTGTGTTGAGAGAAGGCTTAAGTACTCCGATTTTATTCATGCGAAGGAACCGAACCAGCGGACTTGCTTTTTTGTTGAGCTCACCAAAAATTCTTGCTTGAGTCGGGCAGACTTCGACACACGCAGGCAGCTTATCATTAACTATTCTCTGATAGCAGAAAGTACACTTTTCGGCAGTATGTTTAACCGGATGCAAAAACCTTGCACCATATGGACATGCCTGTATGCAGTAGCGGCATCCGACACAATAATCAGAATCAACCAAAACAACTCCGTCTTCCGATTTAAAAGTCGCTCCTACCGGACAAACTTGAACGCACGGAGGATTTTCGCAATGGTTGCATATTTTAGGAACAAAAAAGCTTCTAAGTATTTTTTCTTTAGCCGGAATATTTTCAAAACCATCTATCGAGCCGTTCGGACTGTCGACTTTAATATCTCCATTTTCAAAAATCCTGTAACGTTCCACCCAGGTTCTAAAAAAGAACGGATCACGAGGAACATTATTCTCATTCTTGCAGGCATCAGCGCATCTTCCGCATCCTATACATTTGCTTATGTCTATTCCCATTCCCCACTTGTGATCACTTGGTACATACCCATTATCCAAAATCCATTTTTTTACTTTTTTAAATTTTTCGTCCTGCGCAAGAATTCTCACGGTAAGAGGTGCGAGGGCAAATACGGCAAGTTTTTTTAGAAAACTTCTCCTTTCTACTTTTTTATTCAGTTCGATTACATTCTTTTCCATTATTTCGCCTCCGGTAAATGTGGATAATGACACTGCCAGCAAACATATCTGGGTTCATGAGTAGCCAAATCAATTCTCGGAATCTCGGGTGCACTCTTAGCATCAGTTGCATGGCATCCGCCGCAAAATTCTCTTTTGACAGGTTTTGTAGGTAAATATTCTCTTGGCATTAATTTATGTTTCTCAGAAGCTTCATGGCATCTTGTGCATGGAATATCTGCATGTGCCGAGAATGATTTTGTTCTGGCAATCTCACCGTGACAAGCCTCGCATTCTTTTGGAGTTTGCGGAGGAGTGGGGTTGTGAGGATTATGACAAGTAACACAGATTTTTCTCTGATTATGAGAAGCGGATGTAATTTGAGGAAAACCAGTGGGTCTTGAAGGATTATATTCATGGCAAATAGGACAGAACTTTCTATCCCGGGGCTTATTCGGCTTGAATTGATCCGGTTCATCGGTGTGCTTTAGAGATGGTCCATGGCAAACTTCGCAAGAAAGATTTTTATGGTATCCCTGCATTTTTGTTTTTAAAATATCTTCATGACAGCTTGCACAGAGTTCCTGTCCCGCATAATGCATCTCTTTATTCGCATTACTCTGAACAGCCGACGCTCTGTAGTGCCCTAATACTCCAAAATCTTTTGGAACCAGATAAGAGGTAACAACCACAAAACCTATGACAATTATTACCAGAAGCACAGACAGCCGCTTTACTTGTTCCGGAATTTTAGAAAGAAAATTTTTCATGAAAATGCCCGTGTTTATTTTTAGATCATCTATTAGTTATTCTGCAAATCACTTCCTTTCTTTTTTTTAGCATAATAAATTGAAACCGCCAAAAGAACTATTCCTAAAAACATAAATGAAACTATTCTGTAACTCGGATCCAGATTGGTTGTGCCCACAAATAAAACATAGAATACAGTCAGCAGGAATGTCATTAAAGCCAGCCACCTATACTTTTTATTTTTAAGAATTACACTTATTACATAATAACTGATAGCAACAGCAGTCCAGGAGAGCGCCACATAATCTTTGGGGACTATATTATAGAGTGCGTATGGGAAGATGAAAAACGCAGAACCGAGGTATGCCAGCCGCATCGAATCTGTTTTTAGATCCAATCTGTCCCGCTGCCAATTTAGAATTCGCGCACTTATTAAAGCGACCGCTCCAAAAGTCAAAGACGTTATTCCAATTTTATCTTCAAGAACCAGGTAAGAGAAGAAAATCAGAAGATACATTACAAAGTTTGCTACTATAATTATTTTAGATCTGAACCAGAGCGCTGTAGCAACAACTATTATGCTCTGCCACCCAAGCCAGACAAAATAATCCGGCTTCGGAAAAGTGTTTACAATTGAGATGGTCAATGCAGAGTATCCAATGATTGCGTAAAAGAAGGTAGAGTATTTGCTCTTTCTTTTTTCATAATAGAGAGCCGAAATTGTAAGAAAAACGAGTGAACAGACCAGCTCTGTTACGGCTGTAGCATTTTTAAATCTGGTTAGAGAAATGAGCATTACCAGCAAAAAACAGAAAACAGAATTGATTAATGAATTCAATACCGTATTAACGGATTCTTCAGATCCTCTTTCTCCGGAAATATTGCCCGCAGCAAAAATTGACAGATACACCAAAAGGAAATAAATATTAAGAAGAGGGGGATTTTGAAGCGCGAGAGTATTTCCCGATAACGGATTTCCCAGAAACCAAATCAAATGAACAAGGTAAACCAGAATGATTGAAAAACTATTCAGAGAATCCCAATTCAATTTTGTCTTTAAATAAACAGAGAATGCCGAAATAATAACCAGGGCGGAGAAAATCATCCAGTTATCATTTCCGATTAAAACGGAAACAGAGAGAAGAATAAAACCACTCGACATCAGATAATATGATTTTCTCAAATAAGAGATAATTATATGTCCTATGGAATCCGTTAACAATAAAAGAAGAATCAGCGAATCGCTTTCAATAACCGGACTGGGAGAAAAATAGTGGAGGCGCAAGGTAGAAAAATAGAGCAACAGCAACCCTCCGCCGAAAATATATTGCGATATAAAATGAAGCGACTGTTTCCAGTGATTTGCGAGGACAAAAATTGCACCGCACAAACAATAACCTATTAAACTAGGAACAAAAGGGGGCAGATTTTTATAAGGGAAAGTCATCAGGAAAATTATTCCGATAGCAAAAATTACTATACCTGTTTTTGCAAACCAGAACTGACCGATCTGATTTTCCAATGTGTCTGCTTTTTCCGAAATGTTGTTTGTTGGAAGTGCCAGATGAAAATTATTCTCTTCAACGGCATCATGATCAAAGGAGAGATGTGATTCAATCCATGAAATTCTTTTTTCATGATTTCTCAGATAAGTGATTATCTGATCAAGTTTTTCAGCATCGTAGGTTGATTCGCTCAATTTCTACTCCGCGTTTAATTGATACATCTATTAATTAACAGAACTATGCAGTAGTATTTTTCCTTTCTTCCGGCAGAAAAATTTTCAGAGAAAAATAGCCGGATATTGTGTTGCATTATCTGATTTGAAAATAGTTTTTATAAAATCGTGATGCAATAATTTTTTTTCTTCTGTTTAATAAAAGCGACAATTGGTATTAGATTAAAAAGAAAGCCGGATCATTGTCCGGCTTAATTTTTACTATGATAATAAGTGTTTATTCGAAGAGTTGATTTTATTTTTTGTCCGACTTGCTCTCTTCCTTTTTCTCTATCTTCTTTTCAAGCATCATTTTGGAATCGCAGTTACCCTCTTTCATTTTCATCATCATTTTATGTTTTTCCATACCAGGTTCTTTAGTTTCTTTCATACCGCATCCTTCTCCGCAGCAACAGCCGCATCCGCACGACATTCCACCCTTGCCAGCCTTCATTTTATTCTTGAAAAAGAAAACATTTCCTTTCTCCATTTTTTCTCCATCAGTAACGTAAACAGAGATATCTTTCATTTCTTTCTGGTCTTTCAAAAATTTTTCAGCTTCTTCCCCTTCATAAGTTTTTGTTTCCTCTTTGCCATCCTTTACAGTTGTTACTGTTATAACTTTCTTGCCATCATTCACTTCCACATTTACTTTTGTCTCATTTCCGTCGTTTTTAGTTTCGAATGCTGATTCATTAGCCCCCTTTTTAGATTTTACGATTACTATTTTTTTCTCCCCTTTACCGGAGGATTTGGCATTATCATCAGTGATAATCTCAATCCTTTTTTCTGATTTCACTTTATCTGCCAATTTTTCTGCGTCCTTTCCTTCGAAGACAACATCTTTACCGTCAACCTTGAAGGTGATTTTTTCGACTTTGCCTTTGAGCTGGTCTAATTTCGATTCCTCCTTATTTTGAGCCAAAAGGGTCATTGAAAAAATTCCAAGCAATAAGATTACCGCCATCGTAAGGAATTTCGATTTTTCTGTTCCGTTTAATTTCATTTTATTTCTCCTCATACATTTTAATTGTGAACCCTGTTATTAATACAATCTGAACCGGAAAAAGAATCCTGCAAATATGTTAAAAATTGTTAAAGGTATGAAATAAGGGACAGATTCACCTAAATTTGAGTCTATGAAAGAGAGAAAAATTAAATTTATAGTCGCCTTAATGACAATTGCGGTCATTGGATTGATTGCAGTTCAGTTTTATTGGATCTCTAATTTAATTCAGGTAGAGAGGGAACGCTTTAGGAGAAACGTTTTTCATTCTCTCCTGCGGGTTGTAGACTCAATTGAAAAAGAGGAAGCTGCAAAGACAGTAATTGCCAGCATTTGGAAAAACGATAAAAAGAAGAACACAATTCCAAAGAGCAACACGCTTATTGTTGAAGACAGCAATTCAACTTCCAAGATGGTAAAAATTTTTACGGATGAAGCACCATACCGCGTGAATCCTAAAAATGATTTCGATTCTACCAAGAGAGGTGTTCAGCTAAGGGTATTTGCATATTCACCTGAAAGAAGAAGCGTTCTGCCCCGCTATGTATGGCGCTCGGATTTTGATACGATAGTTAAAAATCGTGAATCCCTCATCGAAAAAGTAGTTGCCGAAATGGTTGAGGTAAATTCGCAGAAAAAAATCGAAGACAGAATTTCGGTATCGCAATTGAATAGCCTCCTATCGCGGGAATTTAAAGCCCGGGTTTCCGAATCACCGTTTTATTTCGGCGTTTACAAAACGAAAAACAACAGCTTCACTTTACTTAAGAACGGGGCGGATACTACCGAGATAAGGAAATCCAGACTTAGAACACTTCTCTATCCAGCCGAAATGTTTTTGGACAGGAATGAGCTAGTAGTTTATTTTCCAACCGAGCAGAAACAGATAATAAGTTCTATTGCCGGAATGATGGCGCTCTCCGTAGGTCTCATATTTCTAATAGTCGGCGTTTTTTACAAAACAATACAGATGCTTTTAAGGCAGAAGAAGATAACTCAGGTAAAAAATGATTTAATCAATAATATAACGCATGAATTCAAGACACCCATTTCTACAATCTCTCTTGCATGCGAGGCTTTGAGTGAACCGACGCTTGCTACAGAAAAATCTAAAGTGATCCAATATTCAAAAATTATAAAAGAGGAAAACGAACGGCTGAAAATTATGGTGGAAACTCTTTTGAATACAGCCGCGCTGGAAAAGAGCGAATTTGAACTGACAAAAGAAGAGATAGATATTCATGAACTCATACGCTCCGCTTCAATGATGTACGATGAAGTAATTAAATCGAAGGATGGAAAAATAAACTTACAATTGAACGCTTTGAATTCAATTGTGAGATGCGACGATTTTCATGTCACCAATATTATTGCAAACCTCATCGATAACGCTATAAAATACAATGAAAATAAGCCTGAGATAATAATCTCCACGCTGAACGATAATAAATGGATCTCCATAGTAATTAAGGATAACGGCACGGGAATTCCAAAAGAGTACCACAATAAAATATTCGAAACATTTTTTAGAGTACAGACCGGCAATATCCAAAATGTCCGCGGTTTTGGAATAGGGTTGAGTTACGCAAAAAAAATTGCTGAAGCTCTTTCCGGCAGCATATCGGTTAAAAGTTCATCAGAGAAAGGAAGCGAGTTTGAATTGAAATTTCCGCTGGCAGGGAAAGCATGAAAGAAAAAGTAAAGATACTTCTAGTTGAAGACGACACAAATCTGGGTACTATTTTAACAGAATATTTGACCGTAAAAAAATTTGAAGTAACTCAGGCCGTAAACGGAGAAGATGGCTTTAATAGTTTTAAAAATAATAGATTTGATTTGTGTATTGTAGATGTGATGATGCCTAAAATGGACGGATTCACACTTGCAAAAAAAATTCGTTTGATTGATAAAGATGTTCCTATTCTTTTTGTTACGGCAAAATCCCTGTTAGACGATAAATTGGAAGGATTTAAAATCGGGGCGGATGATTACATAACGAAGCCGTTCAGCATGGAAGAACTGCTTTTAAGAATCAGCGCTGTGCTCAGAAGAATCAAATCTATAAAAACTGATGACGAAAAAAATGAATTCAAAATTGGCGATTATGATTTCGATTACAATAAAAGAATTTTAATTCACGCCTCCAGCGAGCAGAAACTTACGCAGAAGGAAAGCGACCTTTTGCGTCTTCTCTGCCTTAATAAAAACAGAATTTTAGAACGCTCCGAAGCGCTTATTCGAATCTGGAAAGATGAGAGTTATTTTACCGGAAGAAGCATGGATGTTTATATTACTAAGCTCAGAAATTATCTTAAGAATGATAAGTCGATCGAAATAATTAACGTTCACGGCACTGGATTTAAATTGATCTCTAAATAAATAACGCCATTTTTGTTAGGACTCTCCGCTAAATCTTCGCGGTTTCTTTTTTGAACGGCTTCATAAGATAAAGTATTGCCGCCACCCTTCCTGCCAAATATGATATAACTGCTGCAACCACACCTATAAGAGAAAAAACTTTAATTGCCAGCAGAAGCATTAACGTAATGCCGGCAACTTCTATAAATGTGGCATAAGTGATAGGCCGAGTGTTTCTCGAATAAACAAGTATTGCTCTTTGGAAGCTTATTATAACAGTTGTAGCCGGAAAGACCGAGTAGATCATAAGCGGAAAAATAGAAAAATTAGAAAGCTGTTCTGAAAGACCCGCGACGTCTTTGAACCAAATTTCCGAAAGCGGCGTGAACGCAATTAATCCAAGCCCTGCCACTACAGAAATAGCCATCACACCCGCAAAGTTTCTCAACCGGCGGTAGTTTTCCCTTTCTCCCATCAATGCTATTCCAACTTCCTGATAAGAAAGCCCGAAACTTCTGAAGAAGAAAACGAGTGAATTTAATACAGGAAGCACAGCCAAAGATTCGAGCGCCATTCTGCTTTGTCCCATAAAAAATGTCACAACCGGCTGAACGCCAAGCGAGATAAAGGATGTAAGTGCAAGAGGATAATAAAATTTAAATATGCTTCTATAAGTAAGGCCTTCTCCGTTTTCATGCTTAGAAATTTCCTTTATCTTCTTCACAAATTTTCTCGCCATAAAACGGCTGGCAAGCGCTTCCATTATAACTCCCGAAGAGAGAGCGGCTGCGCCAACTACAACTCCGTCTACTCTGAATAAATAAATCAGGAGAATCGCAACAATGAACATAGAACTCATACGGATGATGGTACCGTATGCCACTCTTCTGGTTGAATTACTGCTTATCATAATTCCCTGATAAAATCTTCTGTAACCGATTGCGGCCGGCCATGGTATAAGAAGAATGACGGCATTATGAGTCAGCTGCGCTACCCTTAATGGCAGCCCCATTAAATCAACCGTAAAAGAATAGAAAAAGGAGGGAATTATTAGCAGAAGTATTATGCATGTGATAAGCAAATTAACATAGTAAACAAAATTGCGAAGCGTTTTAAACGATTCTTTATCTTTCACAAGCGCTATTGAAGCGCTCATCATCATTATTACCGGAGATTCGACTATCAATGCAAGTGAAAATGCAATTCCGTAAGCTGCTAAATTGTATTCCGGATCTGCCATTCTTGCAATCACCGCGGTTAAGAAGGGACCTTCCACAGACATCATCAGCCAGGTGGCAGAGAGAGGAAGCCAGAAGCTGAATATTTTTTTATATGTAAGTGCCTCTTTCATCTGTATATGGAATTTATACTTTCGAAAAATCTGCGCAGTTTGGATTCATCTAATTTTCCGTGCGATCTAACCCCTGAACA
>JAKAMT010000093.1 GCA_021812705.1 Bacteroidota bacterium
ATTGACAATGGAAAAAATATACAGACCCGGAGCAATCGGCGCACTCATCGACGAATATGAAAGAGTCGGTGTTGAGCTTAAGAATCTTCTTTCCACACTTAATCAGGAAGAGTTCATTAAAATCAGAGATCCGTACACTTCCGATGAAGACTGCCGCTCAATTCAATCCATAATTAAACATGTTTTGGCAGCCGGATACAGATATGTTGACCAGATCTGCGTCTTTCTGAACAAACCCATCGAAAACCACAATTATCACATCTACAATTTAGTCCACGCGATTGAAGAGTTCGAAGACATGATACGGGATACAGAAAAGACAGTCTCTTCAAATTTACAGATGACAAAAGAAGAAATATTGGCAACAAGAATGGACACACGCTGGGGATTCTATGACATAGAGATGATGCTTGAGCATGCAATAGTTCATGTACTTAGGCACCGCAGACAGATTGAAAAATTCCTCTCACTTTCACGTTGAAGAAAAATATCTGTTTTAACATTTTTTAACGTCGATTAAAATTCTTATTGACTAAATTGTTCCTGCGCCGAGAGGTTTTCGCTTAAGAAAATTTTCTATTCTTAAATAAATAGGAGCATAATATGAACCGGAAGTTCTATTCAGTTTTTTTAATTCTACTCACTCTGGCTTTGGATCTTTCAGCCCAGGAAAAAATCGATTATCAAATGATGCAGAGAATTCGGCAGGAAGGACTTCAGAATTCCAAAGTGATGGAATTCATGAGCTATCTTTGCGATGTATACGCGCCGCGTCTTGCCGCTTCGCCACAATACAGAGACGCCGGCAAATGGGCGGTAAATAAATTGACCGAACTCGGATTGGAAAAAGCAAATATGGAGCCGTTCAACGCATTGGGACGCGGATGGGAATTGAAAAAGTTTTACGCTGCTATGACCTCCCCTCAGTATATGCCACTCATCGCTTATCCAAAAGCGTGGACCGCAGGGACAGAAGGAATTATTAAAGGCAATGCTGTACTGATGGATATCAAGAGTGAAGCCGACTTTGCAGCCTATAAAGGGAAACTGAAAGGAGCTATCGTCCTGAGCAGAGGCGAGCAGCCCGTTGCACTTGGAATGGAACCGGACGGAAGAAGAAACAGCGAC
Organism: Bacteroidota bacterium; assembly: GCA_021812705.1. Lineage (GTDB taxonomy): Bacteria > Bacteroidota > Ignavibacteria > Ignavibacteriales > Melioribacteraceae > Fen-1258. Next base: position 1,129 of record JAKAMT010000093.1, read on the forward strand.
GAAGATCTGAAAAAAATTCAGATGGCCCCTGACGGCGCCGGCGGAAGAAATTTCAGTCCGGAACAATTTGCGGCAATGAGAGCACAGAGAGAACTTCAGCAGAAAGTTAACACATTTTTAAAAGAAGAAGGCGCTGCTGTAATTCTTGAGCCGTCCCGCGGAACAGACGGAACTTTATTTGTTCAAGGCGGAGGATCCTTCAGAAAAAATTCAGATGTTCCTCTACCATCGGTCGTGGTAGCTGTAGAACAGTATAACCGCTTAGTAAGAATAGCACAGAAAAATATCCCTGTCTCCCTTGAGCTTGAGATAAAATCAAATTATGTGGATACGGATACTTTGGGCTACAATATAATTGCGGAGATTCCGGGGACAGATAAGAAATTAAAAGATGAACTTGTTATTGTTGGCGGACATTTTGACACTTGGCATTCCGGCACCGGCGGAACGGATAATTCGGCAGGAAGCGCGATTGCAATGGAAGCGGTCCGCATTCTTAAAGCGCTGGATGTTAAACCGAGAAGAACAATCCGCGTTGCTCTCTGGGATGCCGAAGAAGAAGGATTGATCGGATCCCGCACTTACGTTAAAAATCATTTCTTCGATGCTGAGAAGAAGGAGAAAAAACCGGAGTATGATAAATTGGCGGCATATTTCAATTACGACAACGGTTCCGGCAAGATCCGCGGTATCTACGCACAGGGAAATTTTGAAGTGATGCCGATCTTTGAAGAATGGCTTAAACCGTTCAACGATCTGGGCGCCGCTACGGTTACCTTAAGAACAACAGGCGGAACAGACCATCTTTCATTCGACGGAGCAGGACTGCCCGGCTTCCAATTCATTCAAGATCCGCTTGAGTATGATACAAGAACGCATCATTCCAATATGGATGTTTACGATCATACGAGCAGGGCGGATTTAATTCAGTCCGCAACAATAATGGCGGCTTTTGTTTACAATGCGGCCATGAGAGACCAGAAACTGCCGAGGAAATATTTCGATCCGAGCGCTGTTCCCCAGCGCAGACCGCAGTTTTAATTATCTAATTCTTCGTTATCTTACCGGGTAAATTTTCGACCCTGCGAAGAAAACGGAGTATAGATAAAAAATGGGTTATCAAACAGGCTTAAAGAATCTTTTCGAAAAATGGTCGGGAGAGAAAGTAAAATCTTTCTCTCCTCTTCCGGAATCCGGCTCGGCAAGAAAATATTTCCGAATAGCAGGAACAACCAAAGCCGCCATCGGCGCATTCAATCCTGATAAGCAGGAGAACAGATCATTCATCTATCTTTCAAATCATTTCCGCAAACAGAAACTCAATGTTCCTAAAATTCTGGGAGCGGATCTTGATAAGCACATCTATTTGGTCGAGGATCTGGGAGATAAAACCCTTTTTTCAATAATAGAATCTTCCGCCGAAAAATTATTCGAAGGCGATGAGCTGACAGATATTTACGAAAAAGTAGTGGAAGCCCTCCCCCGTTTTCAAATTACAGGCGCAAAAAAATTAAACTTCTCAAAATGCTATCCGGATCAGTCGTTCGGAAAAGAATCCATGCTGCGCGATCTGAATTACTTCAAATACTATTTTCTGAAGCCTTTCAACATTGTGTTCAATGAAAAAAAACTGGACGATGATTTCGATACTTTCGCAAATTTTCTTCTAAAGGCTGACACGAGCTATTTCATGTACCGCGATTTCAATCCGCGCAATATTATGATAAAAAACGGCGCACCTTATTTTATAGATTATCAAGGGGGACGCAAGGGAGCGCTGCAGTACGATATCGCTTCATTCCTGTTCAGTTCAAAAGCAAATTTTTCATCCAAAACGCGCGAAGAACTTCTTCAACTTTACTTGAAGTCTGCAGGAAGAATTAAAAAGATTGATAAGAAGAGATTTCTAAAATATTATTATGCGTATCTGCTTATAAGAATTCTGCAGATGCTTGGGGCATACGGATACCGCGGTTACTTTGAAGGAAAATCTCATTTTCTAAAAAGCATTCCTTATGCGGTGAAAAATCTTGAGTGGCTTTTAAAAAATCACAAGCCTAAAATAAAAACGCCGGAACTCTTTATTTCATTTCAGCAGATTTTCAATTCGCCCGAGTTAAAAAAATTCTCTTCGGGAAATTCCGACCCGGGAAAATTGAATGTCAGAATAAACAGTTTTTCTTACAGAAAAAAACTTCCCGCAGATCTGACCGGCAACGGCGGCGGTTTTGTATTTGACTGCCGGGCAATCCCGAATCCGGGAAGATTAGAAAAGTACAAAGATCTTAACGGCCGGGATAAAGAGGTAAAAGATTTTTTAGATGCTCAGCCGGAAGCCCGCAATTTTGTGAAAGAAACTTTTGACTTGATTGGCAAGTCGGTCGAAAAATATCTGAATAAAAGCTGGACGGACCTGATGGTCAACTACGGATGCACGGGAGGACAGCATAGATCCGTTTACTGCGCGGAGAGATTGGCGGAACATCTTCGTTCAAACGAAAATATTCATGTAATTTTAGTTCATACCAACTTAGATTAAGCGGAAACATTTTTCCTTTTGATAAATACTGATATTCTAATTTAACGGGTCACCATATGAAAGCGATGATACTGGCAGCGGGCCTGGGGACAAGATTGAAACCGCTTACCGAAACAAAACCGAAGGCGCTGGCAGAGGTCAACGGCATTCCGATTATCGAATTCACGATCAAAAAACTGATCAAATGCGGATTCGAGAAAATCATAATCAACGTGCATCATTTCCCCGATCAGATAATAAATTTTCTGCAGGAAAGAAATTATTTCGGAATCGAAATCAAGATATCTGACGAAAGAGATTTACTTCTTGATACAGGCGGAGGGCTAAAAAAAGCATCGGCTTATTTTGACGACGGTCGGCCGTTTTTAATTCACAACGCAGATATATTTTCGGAGATCGATTTGAAAAAATTTTATGAATTTCATCTCAAATCGGATTCGGAAGCGACGCTAGCGGTGCAGAAGAGAGAATCATCCCGCTACTTTTTGTTTGACGAGCAGAATATTCTGTGCGGCTGGAAAAATGTTAAAACCGGCGAAGAAAAGATCACGCGCCCTCCGGAAGGAAATTTATCGGCTCTGGCATTCAGCGGAGTACAGATCCTGAACCCATCCGTATTAAATTTTATGCCGGATAAGCAAGTCTTTTCTCTTGTGGATTTTTATTTATCAATCGCATCTAAAAAACGAATATCTTATTTTGATCACAGCGATTCGGTTTTTATCGACCTTGGGAAAAAAGAAAATTTAGATAAAGCCGCCGCATTTCTAAATGGAAATTATTAACAGAAGGTTCATATAATGAAAAAATTAATTCTTTCTCTATCTCTGTTCATCTCCCTTTCTTCTATAATTTTAGCTCAGGGAGTTGAGTGGAACAAAGAACATTACATTAAAAGAGATTACCGCATAACAATGAGAGACGGGATAAAACTTTTTACTTCTGTCTACTCCCCCAGGGATACAACTAAAGAGTATCCAATACTGATGGTCCGCACTCCATATACCGTTGCTCCTTACGGCGAGAACAACTATCCCCAGAATCTTGGACCCAACGACACATTTACAAAAGAAGGATTCATATTTGTTTTTCAAGATGTGCGCGGCCATTTCATGAGCGAAGGCGAATACGACAATATGCGGGGATATATTCCGAATAAAACAAAGAAAACCGCGTTCGATGAAACAACAGACACCTATGATACAATCGACTGGCTTATAAAAAATATAAAGCACAATAACGGCAAAGCAGGCATCTGGGGCATCTCCTATCCGGGCTTTTACGCGGCAATGTCGCTTATAGATTCGCATCCGGCACTTAAGGCTGTTTCACCTCAGGCGCCTATTGCCGACTGGTTCATAGGTGACGATATGCATCATAACGGCGCGCTTACGCTTTCCATGTCGTTCAATTTCTTCAAGGGTTTCGATCAGCCCCGCGACTCTTTAACGACTCAATGGAAACCGGGACCGAAATATGAGTCGCCGGATATGTACAATTTCTTTTTAAATATGGGGCCGGTATCAAACGCCAAGAAAAAATATTTAGGCGACAAGCTTCCGTTCTGGAACGCAATGACCGAACACGGCAATTATGATTATTTCTGGCAGTCGAGAAATAATCTTCCGCATTTCAAAAATGTGAAACCTGCTGTTTTGATTGTAGGCGGCTGGTATGATTCCGAAGATCTTTACGGGCCGCTTCATATTTATTCATCAATCGAAGAAAAGAACAGCGAGAATCAAACTCACCTTGTGATGGGTCCCTGGAGCCATGGCGGCTGGGCGCGCAGCGACGGAAGTTTCTACGGAGATTTCCATTTCCCGGAAAACACCAGCGAATATTACAACAACAATATTCTTCTCCCATTCTTTAATTACTATTTGAAAGGAATCGGCGAGCCAAATATTCCGGAAGCAATCACTTACAGAACCGGTGCAAACGTCTGGATGAAATATGACGCCTGGCCGCCGACAAAAGGCGAAAGCAATACTCTATATTTTGCACCAGACAAAAAATTAAAATGGAATGAATCGGCGGACGACGAAGATAAATTTGATGAATATTTAAGCGACCCTTCAAAACCGGTTCCTTACACTTCCAGGTTTTACGATTCAGGTACAATGTATTACAGACCTTACATGGCAGATGACCAACGATTCGCCTATGCCCGTCCCGATGTTCTTTCTTACGTAACCGATCCCCTCGAAGAAAATGTTACAGTAGCAGGACCTATAAAAGCGGATCTGTTTGTTTCAACTACAGGCACAGACGCAGACTGGATTGTAAAGCTTATTGACGTATATCCCGACGGAGAAAAAAATCCGGAGAAAAATGCGGACGGAATTAAACTGGGCGGATATCAGAGATTAGTCCGATACGAAATTATGAGGGGCAAATTCAGAAACAGTTACGAAAAGCCGGAACCGTTTGTTCCTAATCAGGTTACGGAAGTTAAAATAAATTTGAACGATGTTGATCATACTTTTATCAAGGGACATAAAATTATGGTTCAGATTCAGAGCAGCTTTTTCCCTTTCTTCGACCGGAATCCGCAGACCTATGTAAATATTTACAAAGCCGAGGAGAAAGATTTCAAGAAGGCATTTCACAGGGTATATTTTTCGGTGAAATATCCTTCCAACATAAAATTTGAAGTTCTCAAATAATTTATTTTACTTGCATTTAGAATAATGAGAGGAATAATTATGAAAAAACTATCTGGCATCATTGTTCTCCTTTTCATCCTAACAGCTTCAATTGAAGCGCAGGGCTTGGCTATTGGTCCTCAAGTCGGTTTCATTAAATCAAAGAGCGCTGACAAAAACACTGTTATGCCCGGCGCCGCTTTAAGAGTAAGTTTATTAGGGTTGACCGGTGAAGCATCCGTCTATTATAAAAGCGAGGAATTGGAAGGGGGAAAAATTAAGGCAACCAGTTACCCCGTTATGCTCACTGCTATGATAAGCCTTCTTCCGATTGTGCATCTTGAAGCCGGAATAGGTTATTATACAACAAAGGTGGAATACTCCGGCGCATACAGCGGATTTCCCTCCAATACTTCCAAAGACACAGGCTACCACCTAGGCGCAGGCGTCGAACTTCCGCTGGGCAGCCTTGTTCTCACCGGAGATATCCGTTATATTTTTCTTAGCATGAATTTGAACAGTAATACAAATCTCTCATCCGTGAGCAGTGATTATTACGCTATAATGGTTGGAGCGCTATTTAAACTCTGAGCCTGAAGAGAAAGAATTTTTCTTAAAATTAATTACAGAGGGAATATGATTTTTGATCAGCTAAAAAACGCGCCTCTCTATTTTTCGCTCGGCGAAAGAATCACAAAAGGATTGAAGTATTTAATGGAAACCGATTTCAACACTGTTGAGCCGGGAACATACGAGATCGACGGTGAAAACTGCTATGCAATTGTTCAGCAGTACAATACAAAACCGGCCAGCTCAGCAAAATGGGAATCTCACAAAAAATATATCGACATTCAATATTTGGTTTCGGGAAAAGAGAAAGTCGGCTTTACGGATTCGAAAAAAGTAATAGTGATTCAGGAATATCAGCCAAATAATGATATAGTTCTTTACAAGGGAGAAGGCAATTTTATTATTGCGGAGGAAGGCCATTTCGGAATCTATTTCCCGCACGACATTCACATGCCGCAGCTAGCATTGAATATACCGCGGGAAGTGAAGAAGGTTGTTGTTAAAGTGAGGACGGATTATGTGCATGAACATAAACTTGAAGAATCCACTGAAGAAATAACCGCAACGGAATCGGGCGCACAACCCGAATAAAAAAAATTCTGACCGGCGTATTTTTACGCCGGTCATTTTCAAATCTTATTGCTCAATACCGAGCAGTTCAACTTCAAAAACTAAAACAGATGCCGGCGGAATTGTTTCGCCGCGTCCCATTTCTCCGTACGCTAAATCGTAAGGAATGAAGAACTGAAACTTATCGCCTACGTGCATCAATTGAACGCCTTCAGTCCACCCTTTGATTACCTGATTAAGCGGGAATGTCGCCGGTTCATTTCTGTCGTATGAACTGTCAAAAACTTTTCCATCAATCAAAGTTCCTTTGTAATGAACTTTGACTTTATCAGTAGCTTTGGGAGATACTGTGCCGGTTCCTTTTGAAAGAACTTTGTACTGAAGTCCGCTCTCTGTAGTCTGAACTCCCTCTTTCTTTTTGTTCTCAGCGAGGAATGTTTCTCCCTCTTTCTTATTCTTATCAATTATCGGTGCCATTTCGGCTCTCTTCTTTTCTTCTTCTTCTTTCTGCATTGCCATCTGTTTTTCCTGCATCTTTGTATTCAATGCAGTCAGAACTTTTACAATCTGTTCCTGAGTTAAACTGGAATTTCCTTTTGCAGCGTCTTTCAATGATTCAATTAATATATCCACATTAAGCTGAATAAGCGGATCCTTCAGGTTGGCGTAAATATTCTGCCCTATTGCGTAGCTGCAGGAATCGGCTGATGTTTTCAAAGTGACGGCGGCGGCCGGTTTGGCAGTTTTCGCAGTTTTTGATGTGCTCTTTTTGGTCTGAGCGGTAATTACACTGATTGTAAGAAGCAGCATGAGGAAATATTTCATCAGCTTCATTTCTTCTCCTATTATTAAGTAATATATATTTATGGGTTGTGAAAATAAGCGCAATGCCAGTTATAAGCAAATCGATGATGCGCTCATCCGGTCCCATTTTAACTTGAAACGGATTATTTATAATTTAAGCTTAGCATTAACAGGAGATAAAATGAAACACAAAGTTCGATTGGTTTTTATATTCCTGCAATTTTTATTTCTCGTATTTTATGCAGGAAAGTCAAACGCGCAGATCTACAAAACTGATTCACCACTGGCTCACACCTATTCAATAGTAGCTTTCGACGAAAAAACAGGAGATATGGGAGTTGCGGTTCAATCGCACTGGTTCTCTGTAGGCACTTCCGTTACGTGGGGAGAGGCTGGTGTGGGAGTTGTTGCAACCCAATCTTTTGTCAATCCATCATTTGGCCCGGAAGGATTAGCCTTGATGAAGAGCGGCAAATCACCCAGAGAAGCGCTGGATGAATTATTAAAGAAGGATGAAGGAAGAGAATTCCGGCAGGTTGCACTTCTGAATACAAAAGGAGAAGCTGCTTCATTTACAGGTAAACTGTGCATTCAACCGGCCGGCAATATAGCGGGAAAAGGATTTTCTGTTCAGGCGAATCTGATGAAGAATGACAGAATTTGGCCCGCGATGGAGAAAGCATTCAAGACCTCAACCGGACCTTTGGCAGAGAGAATGCTCGCCGCTCTTGAAGCGGCAGAAAAAACCGGAGGTGATGTGAGAGGAAGACAGTCTGCAGCCCTGCTTGTTGTCCGGGCTAAATCAACCGGTAAAGTTTGGGAAGACAGATTGGTAGATCTGAGAGTGGACGATAATAATTATCCCCTGGTTGAATTGCGAAGACTTCTAAAAGTGCACAGAGCTTATGAGCATATGAACAATTGCGATCTCGCGGTCGAAAAAAATGAGATGGAAAAAGCGATGAATGAATATTCAACCGCCATGAAAATGTTTCCCGATAATTTAGAAATGAAATACTGGACTGCTGTGGCGTATGCAAATAAAGGCGATATGAAAAAAGCTCTCCCCATGTTTACTGAAATTTTCAAGAAAGATAAAAACTGGAGAGATTTAACTCCGCGCCTCTTACCGAACGGATTACTTAAAGTTACGCCAGAACAGCTTGCGGAAATAATGAAGTGAATTAAATTCCCGCCTCAATGAGGCGGGGATCATTTATAATTTCAGTCCTCTCAGTTTTGGAGATAATTTTCTAACAGCGGCCACAACGCCCAACGTCATACTTCCGCCGAAAATTACTGAAGGGACCAATCCCATTATTTTTGCCGCGAATCCCGATTCGAACGAACCGAGTTCGTTTGATGAGCCGATAAAAATTCCGTTGACCGACGAGACGCGCCCGCGCATGGAATCCGGCGTGTAAACTTGCATTACGGTAGAGCGGATTATAACACTCACATTATCGAACATTCCGCTTATTACAAGAAGAATAAAAGTCAGATAAAAATTTTTAGAGAGCGCAAAAAGTATTATCGAAATCCCGAAGCCGAAGACCGCTATCAACAAATTTCTTCCGGCTGTTTTGAACGGGGGATAGTAAAAAAGTACTCCGGACATAATTATTGCGCCTATAGCCGGTGCCGCTCTCAATAATCCCAATCCCTGCGCTCCCGTGTGAAGAATATCGTCTGCAAAGATGGGCAGAACAGAAACCGCTCCGCCAAAAAACACTGCGAACATATCAAGAGAAATCGCGCTTAAAATTATCTGATTCCCAAACACAAATTTCAATCCCGTCGACAGACTCTGCCAGATATTTTCTTCTTCCGTCTGCGGAGGCATCGGCTTTTTCTTGATGGAAATAAAAAATAAAAAACTCATCAGCGCGAAGAAGAAAACGAAAATATATGCCCAGCCTACACCCAGGAAACCGTATATCAATCCGCCAATCGCCGGGCCCGAGATTGCGCCGGTCTGCCAGATAGTGCTGTTCCAGGTTGAAGCATTTCCGAAAAGTTCCCTCGGTACTATCTGCGCAGAAAATGCACTCTGCGCAGGCGAGAGAAATCCTCTTGCCAATCCCGTTATAAAAATTATTATATAGATCGGGAACGAACCGTACATTGTGAGAAGCGAGTGAAACTGCGTCGATATCAGCAGTAGTATGATGGCGCAGATGACATATACCGACACGG
>JAKAMT010000094.1 GCA_021812705.1 Bacteroidota bacterium
TGATAAACTTTTTCCGAAACCGTCAAAGCTAAGCGAAATCTGCCGTTCCAAAGGTGATCGTATGCTTCCGCCTGAAGCGTATTTAGTTCTTCGTCAAACAAGTGATCTCTAATCTCTCTAAAACTCAATATTATATTCGCAAACTCAATATAACAACTTAAGCGGATTAACTAAAATCTAAAAATTTCTTTAAAATAATCTTTAAAAAACCGAACATTGGCAAAACAGGTGCGTCTAAAACTCAAAGTTTGGAGGATTTTTATGAAAACTAGAATACTAAGCTCATTTTTGCTCGTAAGTTTAATCGTAAGCGGATGCGGATTCTGGGGCATCAGGGGGAATGGCAGAGTTAGAGGGGAAGATAGAAAAGTGGGCGAATTCACAAGAATTGAAGCCGGTGGAGCCTATACAATTCATGTAACAGTCGGCTCTGCTCCTTCCGTAAGAATCTCTGCAGAAGAGAATCTTTTGGGGTTGATTAGTACCCGCGTGAGAAACAATGCGCTTATAATCGACACTAAAAGAAATATTTCACCAAGAAAAGAAGTTGTAATAGATATAACTACTCCATCATTGAACTACCTGGATGCATCCGGTGCAAATAATATTGATGTGGAAAATTTGTCCGGTGCTGAATTTAATGTAGATCTCAGCGGTGCCGGAAATGTAAAAGTAAGAGGTGAAGTTGACCGGTTCAATGTTGAATTAAGCGGAGCGGGAAGCATTAATGCCAAAGAACTTAAAGCTAAAGATGTACGTGTATCGGTAAGCGGAGCTGCGAGTGCGGATGTTTATGCTTCCAGAAATTTAGATGCATCGGTCTCAGGTGTCGGTTCAATTGATTACTATGGAAATCCGGAGAAAACAAAAACTGATGTTTCGGGTGTGGGCTCGATCTCACGAAAATAATTTTATTGATGTCGGCGGGATTATCTCTAATCCCGCTTTTTTTTTACCACTTTGCTTCTTAAATTTTTGCGCTTATCTTTATACCACCTAAAAAAATAAATTAGAAAGGGAAGTAATATGAGTCAGGTTCAAGTCGCAATTCTGATGGGGAGCGATTCAGATTATCCTGTAATGAAAAAAGCTGAAGAAACTCTCTCCGATTTTGGAATTAAGTATGAAACCCGAATTCTTTCTGCGCACCGCACTCCGGTTCAAACAGTAAAATTTATTAAATGGGCAGAAAAATCAGGCGCCAAAGTATTTATTGCGGGTGCCGGCGGAGCGGCGCACCTGCCCGGCGTGGTGGCTGCCCATACAACTATGCCGGTAATTGGTATTCCGATTCTTAGTAAATCAACAAGCGGCCTGGATTCGCTCCTCTCTATAGTGCAAATGCCATCGGGTGTACCGGTTGCAACGGTAGCTATAGACGGTTCTAAAAATGCTGCGCTTCTCGCTATCCAAATCCTCGGCACGTCTGATTCCGGCATTGCAAAAAAATTAATTGGATTTAAAAAACAGATGGAAAGAGAAGTGCTTGAAAAAAATAAAAAATTAATGAAAGAGAGCAGAACTTAAAATTATTTTTGCCCCATATCAGATAGGCTTCGTTTCGGATCTCAATTTCCTATATGAATCATCCGATAAAAAATCGGATGAAAACATCTCAACTTTCTCAATTCAGAAAAAAAAGAATTCCATTCTCACTGCTAAGAAAAGTAAATCCATCCCGTCAAATAATCTTTGAAATTAGATTGAAAATGCGGCCTTTTTTTCTCTTTTGTTGGCATATAAAATGCTTTATGCCGGCAACCTTTAAAAACCCGGATTTTTATGAAAAGCAAAATCTTAGAGCATTATCCGCCGAATGACAGAAGCAATCTTATAGCTTTGCTTCAGGATGTTCAGGAGATATACGGATATCTGCCCGAAAATGATTTAAGGGCAATTGCCGAATACTTGAACATTTCCATGAGTTCTATATATGGAGTAGCTACATTTTACAATCAATTCAGATTAACTCCGCTTGGGAAAAACATAATCAGAGTGTGCAGAGGAACCGCATGCCATGTGAAGAGTTCTGCCAACATTCTTACTGCATTAGAAACCGAATTGGGAATCAAATCCGGAGAGACTACACGCGACAAAAATTTTACTCTTGAAACGGTGGCATGCATAGGTGCCTGCAGCATAGCGCCTGTAATAAATATAAACGAAGATTATTACGGCAGGGCCACAATTAAAGAGATTCCAAAAATCTTAGCCAAGTATAGAAAATCGGAGTCTTCAAAAATTGAATCCGAAAAGTTAGTTGAAAAACAATGAAAAGCTTCATTGAAAAATGCTGCGAGCAATGCTGGCATACAGAAGAAAACCCTTGCGAATTATTTGTCGCCTGCTGCAGCGACGGTCCGCTCTGCCACACCGATGAAAAATGCAGCTCAAAGTTTAAAAACCTAAACCATGAATTGAAATTTATTCATCACGAACTTCCCGTAATTTTCATCGGAATGGGGACTTGCGGGTTGGCTTCCGGTGCAGATAAGGTAAAAAAGGCAATTGAAGCCGAACTTGAAAAAAATAAGATTGAGGCGCTAATAGTTCCCACCGGCTGCATCGGTTATTGTGCAAAAGAGCCGATAGTGGATATCAAACTGCCTGGAAAAGATAGAGTCTCTTATTGCGAAATATTTCCCAAAGACGTTCCGATGCTCATCGAAACGGCGCTTTTGAAAAAAACGGTCTTTGAAAAAAAACTTCTTGGGATTCATGGAAATGAAAATGCTGCAGCAGCAAAAATTTCTGATATCCCTTTTTTCAAGAATCAGCTTAGAGTTGTGCTGGAAAATTGCGGAATCATAAACCCCTCATCTCTGGATGCTTTTCTGGTGCATGGAGGATTTAAAGCTCTCGATAAAGTATTGAGGCTGATGAGTCCGGATCAGATTGTGGAAGAGGTGAAGAAAAGCGGACTTAGAGGCAGGGGCGGCGGAGGATTTCCGACTGGCATCAAATGGGAAATCGCACTCAAGAAGGATGCGCCTCAAAAGTTTATAATTTGCAATGCGGATGAAGGCGATCCCGGTGCATTCATGGACCGTTCTGTGCTGGAAAGCGATCCATTCAGACTAATAGAAGGGATGATTATAGGTGCTTACGCCATTGGCGCAATGCAAGGTTATATCTATTGCCGCGCTGAGTACCCGCTTGCAATTCAAAGATTAAATGATGCAATCGATCAGTGCAAAAAGTATTCGCTGCTGGGGAAAAATATTCTAGGCAGCGATTTCGATTTTGATTTAAAAGTGAAAAAAGGCGCTGGCGCATTCGTATGCGGAGAAGAGACGGCGCTGATCGCATCTATTGAAGGTAAAAGAGGAATGCCCAGACCAAGACCGCCGTTTCCTTCCGATTCCGGACTGTGGAAGCGTCCGACTGTAATTAATAATGTGGAAACGTTCGCAAATATAGCTCCTGTTATAAATCGGGGCGCAAATTGGTTTGCTTCTATAGGAACGGAAAAAAGTAAAGGGACAAAAGTTTTTGCGCTGAGCGGAAAAATTTCTTTAAGCGGTTTGGTTGAAGTGCCCATGGGAGTATCCTTAAGGGATGTGGTCTTTAAGATCGGAGGCGGAATTCCCAATCAGAAAAAATTCAAGGCTGTTCAGATAGGAGGACCCTCAGGCGGCTGCCTTCCCAATTCTGTGCTGGATACCAAAGTTGATTATGAATCGCTTAAGGAAGTAGGCGCGATGATGGGTTCCGGCGGATTTGTTGTAATGGATGAAGATACCTGCATGGTTGATATTGCAAAATTTTTTCTCACATTCATTCAAAATGAGTCTTGCGGCAAATGCGTTCCCTGCAGAGAAGGTACAAAAAGAATGCTGGAGATAATTGAAAGAATTCCCGTAAGCTATTCCATTAAAGGAGTTAAAACCGATCAGCTGTTAAGATTTAAAGGTATTGTGCATCTTCAGAGACTGGCCGATGTAATTAAAGATACATCGTTATGCGGACTCGGCCAGAGCGCGCCAAATCCTGTTTTGTCCGGACTGAAATATTTCAAAGATGAATATGAAGAACATCTTTTTGAAAGAAGCTGCGAAGCAAAAGTCTGCAAGGAAATCCTGACTTTTGAAATTGATCCGGAATTGTGCAACGGATGCGGATTGTGCATTAAGAAATGTCCAGCCGAAGCAATTTACGGAGATAAAAAACAACCTCATCAGATAATTGAACTAAAATGTGCCAAGTGCGGAATGTGTCTGGAAAATTGCCGCTTCGGCGCGGTAAGTGTCAACTAAAGTTAATGCGGAGATTTAATGGTCGGACTCACCATAAATAATGTAAAAGTAAAAGCAGAGGAGGGAATGACCATTCTGGAAACTGCTAAATCTGTGGGAATTCATATACCGACTTTGTGCCATATGAAAAATCTTCTCCCCACGGGAGCATGCAGGATTTGCGTAGTAGAAGTTCAAGGCATGCGCGGTCTTACTCCGGCATGCGCTTATCCGGTCGTAGAAGGAATGCGAATCGAAACTAATTCACCCAGAGTCCGGATGGCAAGAAAGACAATCGTGGAACTTCTGGTTGAGAACCATCCCCAGGATTGTCTTATATGTGTACGGAATAAAAACTGTGAACTTCAAAATATGGCTCAGATTTACGGACTGCGCGAACACAGATACGAAGGCGAGAAAAAAGAGCATGCAGTTGATATTTCCAGCGCATCAATGGAAAGAGATCCGGCAAAATGCATCCTATGCGGAAGATGTGTACGCACTTGCGGCGAAATCCAGAAAATAAATGCCATCGATTTTTCTCATAGAGGTTTTTCTTCCAATGTTACAACGCCATTCAATAAAGGATTGAACATAAGCGATTGTATTTTGTGCGGTCAGTGTATTCTGGTTTGTCCGACCGCTGCTTTGAGAGAAAAGAGCAGCAGCAAAGAAGTGATGAATGCGGTAAACAGCAAAAAGAAATTCGCAATTGCTCAGATTGCGCCTGCCGTAAGGGCTACTCTAGGTGAAGAGTACAATCTTCCGCTCGGCGCTAATATAACCGGACAGATAATTACGGGGCTCAGACGACTTGGATTTAAAAAAGTCTTCGATACAAATTTTGCGGCAGATCTCACAATTATGGAGGAAGCCACTGAACTTATTTCGAGAGTGAGCAAAGGGGAGAATCTTCCTATGTTCACGAGCTGCTGCCCCGGGTGGATAAAATACGTTGAACAAAACCGTCCTCATCTTCTTAACCATGTTTCTACCTGTAAATCTCCTCATGAGATGGAAGGAGCAGTACTTAAAACTTTTTATGCAAAAAAAATGGGTATCGATCCAACGGATATTTTTGTAGTCTCCATAATGCCCTGCACGGTAAAAAAATTCGAATCTGCCCGAGCTGAACTCGCAGAAGATAAATTGCAGGATGTAGATGCCGTCCTTACAACAAGAGAACTTTCGCGGCTATTTAATATGGCCGGAATAGATTTCAATGATCTGCCGGAAGATGATTTCGACAATCCGCTTGGAGAATCAACGGGAGCAGCGGCAATTTTCGGCACAAGCGGTGGGGTTATGGAAGCGGCTTTGAGAACCGCGTATTACCAGCTTTCCGGTACAGAATTGAATTCATTGGAATTTTCCGATGTGAGAGGAAGCGGCGGCCTGAAAGAAGCGCATGTGGAGATAAACGGTTTGCGTTTAAATGTAGCGGTCGTAAACGGGATCGGAAATGTTTCGAGCGTACTGGACGAAGCTGAAAAAAAAGAATCCAAATACCACTTCATTGAAGTAATGGCTTGCCCCGGAGGATGCATTAACGGCGGAGGCCAGCCGATTCATCAGAAGACGGAAAAAATAAAGAAGAGGATAAATGCTTTGTATGAGATTGATTCGAGAATGGGCAAAAGAAGATCGCACGAAAATGAATCGGTGAAAAAATTGTACAGG
The DNA here is from genome assembly GCA_021812705.1 of Bacteroidota bacterium. Classification (GTDB taxonomy): domain Bacteria; phylum Bacteroidota; class Ignavibacteria; order Ignavibacteriales; family Melioribacteraceae; genus Fen-1258. Next base: position 5,916 of record JAKAMT010000094.1, read on the forward strand.
GAATTCCTTGGTGAGCCGAACAGTCATATTTCCCATAAGATTCTTCATACGGAATTCTTTGACAGAAAAAAAATATTATCCGGCAAGTAAATGTCGAACGGAATAGTAACAACTATCGGCCAACGATGCAAAAGATGCTACTCATGCATAAGAGAATGCCCTGCGCGCGCAATCAAAGTTATGAACGGACAGGCGGTTGTAATGGAGGAAAGATGCATCAGCTGCGGTCATTGCGTTAAAGTGTGTTCTCAGAATGCAAAAAAAATTAAAAGCGATATAGAAAAAGTTCTGTCTGAAATTATTCCTACCGGAAATGCGGTTGCGGTTCTTGCGCCTTCATTTGCCGCTTCATTTCCCGATAACTATTCAAAAGTTGTAACCGGTCTAAAAAAGATCGGATTCTCATCTGTGACTGAAGCCGCTTTCGGTGCCGACTTAACGGCTCCACTGTATGAAAAATACTTAGAATCCAATGAAGAGAACGTAATTATCAGTTCTCCTTGTCCGGCTGTCTATAATCTCATCGAAAAGTATTACGAGCAAATTGTACCTAATCTGGCCAGGATCGTTTCGCCGATGATTGCGATGGGAAGATATATTAAAAAATATTTCAATCCTGATTCAAAAGTTGTATTCATTGGACCATGCGTTGCAAAAAAAAGCGAATATGCCGATGATGAAGTTGCTGATGCAATTGATGCCGTGCTCACATTCAAAGAACTCAAAGAGATATTTTCAAAATTAAATTTGAATCTGGATGATTTGAACGATAGCCCGGTTGATGCCCCGAATGCTTACATGGGTAAATCTTTTCCGCTCACGGGAGGTTTGATCAAAACCGCAAACATACCCGGCGATATTCTCCAAAAAGAAATTATCGTTGTAGAGGGGAAAAACCGCGTGGTAGAAATCATGGACGAAATCTCAAACGGAAACCTCAATTCGAAATTCGTCGATATCCTTTTCTGTGAAGGATGCATCAGCGGTCCCGCCATTGATTCGGACTTGAATTTTTATTCCAGAAGAGAAAAAGTTATCGGATATATTAACGATAATCTTACAGCGTTGGATAAAAATGTCTGGAGAAGCAATTTATTTAACAGCAGAGAACTTAATCTGACCAGGAATTTTAATTCCAGAACCCAGAGACGACCCATGCCTTCCGAAGAAGAGATAAATTTAATTTTATCCAGGACAAATAAATATGAAGAGAGCGATGAGCTGAATTGCGGATCATGCGGATACCCGACATGCAGAGAATATGCTGTGGCAATTGCTAAAGATCTTGCGGAAGACGAAATGTGTCTTCCGTATCTGATTGATAAACTTGAATCTGCATACCAGGAATTGAAGGAAACTCAGGATCAGCTTCATAGTGCAGAGAAACTTGCGTCGATTGGCCAGCTCGCAGCGGGTGTTGCTCACGAGATTAACAATCCTCTGGGATCGATAATGCTCTACGCCTCATTACTAAAAAAAAATGCAGAACGTTATAATCATCCCGAGCAGACGCGGGAAGATCTTAATTTGATTATGGATGAGGCAAACCGGTGCAAGGGTATAGTAGCAAACCTTTTAAATTTTGCGCGGCAGGGAAAATTGAATATCGCTTCGATCGACATTCATGAGCTCATCCTGTCAACTCTGAAAGAGATAAAATTGAATGAAGAATTTTCATCCATAAATTATTCGGTCAGCAAATTAGACGAACCGTTGATTCTGGAAGCCGATCCGGATCAGATTAAACAAGTTTTGCTGAATCTGCTGATCAACGGATCCGAAGCAGTAGAATCGTCTTCACAGAAAGAGATTGATGTGATTCTCACACACGATAAAAATGATCTCTTCGTAGAAATTTCAGATTCCGGATGCGGTATACCGGATGAAAATTTAAATAAAATATTTACCCCCTTCTTTACTACGAAAAAAATGGGGAAGGGAACAGGATTGGGATTGGCAATTACTTACGGAATTATCAAAATGCACAAGGGAGACATAAAAGTTAAAAGTGCAATAGGTAAAGGAACTTCGTTTATTATTAAACTCCCGTTGGCTCAAAAAGCCAATTACGGCATTTTGAACTGAAGAGGAAACGATGACACACAATAATTTCAGAAAAATTCTGCTTGTCGATGATGATCAGGATCTTCTTGAGCAGAACAAAACTCTTCTGGAGTCCAGAGGATTTAATGTGCTTACGGCTGAAAGCGGTGAAGACGGTTATAAATTATTCTTAAAGGAAAGACCGGATGCCGCGATTCTGGATCTGATAATGGAACAGATGGATTCCGGTTTTGTACTCTCCTACAGAATAAAAAAAACTGAGCACGGAAAGAATATTCCATTATTCATTCTCACTTCCGCAACTTATGAAACGGGATTCAAATTCGACGCATCTACTGAAGAAGAAAAGGAGTGGATCAAATGCGACGGCATATTGAATAAACCGGTTGTTGTCGACGAGCTTTTGATGAAACTAGAAAATTTCAGATTGACCGAAGAGAAATAATAATTCCATAAAATATGGAAAACAGGAAAGCAAATATCCTGATCGTCGATGACGAAAAAGGATTGAGGATCGGCACGCAGCGTCTTCTTCAAGATGAAGGCTATCTTGTCGATACCGCCGAAAACGGTGCAAGCGGAATTAAGTTAGCGTTGGAAAAAGATTTTGATCTTGCCATCATCGATCTGAAAATGCCCGACTTCGACGGATTGGAAGTTCTGCGAGTGATAAAAGCGTCTAAACCGAATACTGTCTGTTTCATTGCTACGGCATACGCCAGCTATGAGACGGCAATTCAGTCCACAAGACTCGGTTCTTTCGGTTATATCCCCAAGCCTTTCACTCCGGAAGAATTAATTTCTCAGGTTGAACTCGGTATTAAGCAGCGCAAGCTGATTGTTGATTCGGAAAAATTAAAAAAAGAGAGGGATGAAAATCTTCTCGAGATCGCTTCTGAAAAATCTCGCCTCAATACAATAGTGAAATCGATAAGCGACGGTGTTCTTGTCGTTAACAGAGTAGGTGAAATTGTTTTTTATAACTACGCAGCTCTGAAATATTTGAATATATCCGAATTAAAAATCGGGAACCGCGCCGAATCAAAACTGCCGAAAAAAATATTAGATCTGGTAAACAAAATTCTCTCATCGGATAAAATATTGCTGAAAACTTTCACGTTGCAGTTGGAATTGCTGCCGGAGAATCAGCTGGTTGTTGAGGCGGCCTGCACACCTGTCCCGCATCCTGACGGTTCTATCCTGGGTGTTGCGATTATAATCAGCAACATAACACAGTTCAAACAGATTGAGCATATCAAATCTCAGTTTGTTTCCATGGTTGCACACGAATTGAAAACACCCCTCGCGGCAGTACAGGGTTTTCTGAATATCCTTTTGGATGATTCCATAGAAACGGATAAGGAAAAAGAGAAAGATTATCTGAACCGGTCAATAACTAGACTTAACGGATTGAAAGACCTGGTGAACGACTTGCTGGATATATCAAGAATGGAACTGAAAACAAAAATTCGAGAGATCGAAGAGATACATCTTCAGCAGGTAGTACAGAATTCAATCCAAATGCTGGAGTTTGAAATAGCCAAGAAAAAAATATCCGTGGCAATTACTTTGGAAAAAGAGCTGCCTGTTATTAAAGCAGACGTAAATGAAATAAGCAGGATGATAACAAATTTGGTCAGCAATGCAGTTAAATACAATTGCGAGGGCGGAAAAATATTTATTGACGCTTCAGCAAAAAATAATTATGTATGGATACGCATTAAAGATTCGGGCATCGGAATGAAACCGGAAGAAAAATCCCGCCTTTTTACGGAATTCTACAGAATTAAAAACGAAAAGACACGCGGAATAAGCGGAACGGGATTAGGTTTGACAATAGTGAAACGAATAGTCGACTCTTATCACGGCAAAATTGAGGTCGAATCAGAATTCGGCACCGGAACGGCATTCACAGTTTATTTACCAATAAATACAAATTAAAAATGGAGAGTAGTATGACACTGATTGCAGTTATCGATGACGATCCGGATATCTTAGACGCGAGCAGTATGGTGTTGAAGTCGAAAGGCTACAAAGTGATTACGGCAAACAATCCTTCCGACGGTTTTAAAATCGTCAAAGAAAAAAAACCGGATCTGATTATTTTGGATGTCATGATGGACGAGCCTGATGACGGATTTTTTCTCGCTCAGAAATTCAGAAAGGAGAAAATATCTACTCCGATACTTATGTATACGTCCGTCTCTAAAGCTTTGGGACTCGATTTCGGAAAAAATGAGATGGTTCCGGTTGATGATTTTGTTGAAAAACCGATTTCGCCCGATGAGTTAGTAAAAAAAGTTGAAGCCTTGTTGCACAAAACGAAGGAGAAAAAGTGATGCTCGTTCTAGAAAAAAATGCAATGACGGAAGAGATAGAACTCCTCGTTCATAAGTATGGAAAATTGCGTTCATCACTTCTTCCGATTC
>JAKAMT010000095.1 GCA_021812705.1 Bacteroidota bacterium
ATCTATTTTGTTTTCGAAAATCTTTTGAATGCCCAGTATTATATAATTCCTTATTATCCCAAACAGGCAAGAGGAATGCGCTTCGGAGTGGCTTGGGAATTCTTAGACTGAGAAAAATTCTGGATGCAGGATTCTTGATGCTGGATGCTCGATACTGGATTGTAGAGAGTTGAGATTGAGTTGTTTTAAAAATTTATTTTAACATCTAATTAACACATGCCTGCATACTGCCGATCGTTACGCGTTACTCGTCACTATTTTCTAATCAGTTCAGCTAAAATAACCGCAGATGCGCTAGCAACATTAAGGGATTCCGCTTCGCCGATTTTAGGGATTGTAATTTTTTGATCGGTTATAGAGAGAAGTATATCGGAAGGTCCGTTGGCTTCATTACAAAAAACAATAATTTCTTTTTCATTTTTTTTATAATCATACAGATTAACGCCGTTGAGGTCCGCGCACAATATTTTGTATCCGCGGCTTTTCATTTTTTCCAGCGAACCGTAAAAATCATCCTCTTTTAAAATGTTAAGATGGAAGACGGATCCCGCAGAAGCGCGGATTACTTTAGGATTATAAGTCTCGGCGCATTCATTATTCAGAAGAATATTTTTAACACCGAACCAGTCGCAGTTTCTGAATATTGTTCCTGCGTTACCCGGGTCGGAAATATTTTCAAGAGCCGCTATAAGAGATTCATTTTCCATAAGATTTTCAGTCCGACGGGGGAAAAGGAAGACGCCCACAGCGCCCTGGGGAGTTTGTGTGTCGGTAATTTTATTTAACTCCTGACTCTTTATAATTTCGATATGCGCCCCTTTATGTTCAGCATACTCTATAAAATCGTACTGGTCTTCAACGAATTGATTGAGTGCAAAAATGACTTCGCATTCATAACTGCTGTTAAGTGCTTCATAGAGAAGTTTGCGCCCCTCAACAAGAAATTTATTTTCCGATTGTCTCTCTTTTTTATTTAAAAGAGATGAATAATATTTCAGCCTGTTTTTGGTAAGCATTAATTATCCTTATTTCCTCTTCAAATATAAAATTTTTAACGGTCTGATAAATCGCCGTTTTATGTATAATTTAAGGTCATTAACAGTTGCTTCGAATAGCGATTTTGTATTAGATTTGTGCCGCTAAAATATTTGCACTTATAAATGCCCGGCGAAGACGGGTTGGTAGAGCAGTCCCGCAAGGCGGGATAATCAGCAGGTTTATTGAAAAGTTTAATTTTATGCTGGCTTAGCTCAGTTGGTAGAGCAGCTGATTTGTAATCAGCAGGTCGCGGGTTCGAGTCCCATAGCCAGCTCAAGAAAAGCTCGATTATACTAATAATCGGGCTTTTTTCATTTTAAACTGATTTGTAATCTGTCCCGACAATGCATGATGCGCCTGCCAAAAAAATGGCGGGTGAATTCTGCCGAAGCACCCCAAAGCACCCTCAGAAGGAGTTCTTCGGACCTTCGGGAGAGCTTGTCAGCCGCAGGCTGATCCCTTCATCCGGCGGAGTGAATGATTTTTGAACGAAACCGGAATAGCCGGTTCTTAAAAGCGCGATGATACTCATATCGAGCTTATTCTTTTTAAACTGATTTGCAATCAATTCTGCAAATCGGGACGGGGTTTGCAGTCGATTCACACTTCTTTATTGGATATGTGTTTATGAGGTTTTGCCTATTGATTAATCGTATTACACATTAAAATGTTCGTCAATATTTTATTACTTGACAACAGGGATCCCGCATATTAATTTTACACATAATATGTGCAATTTTTAAGATGTGGTTATGGCAAATGTGACGCTTTCTATGGAAGATTCTTTAATAAGAAAAGGGAGAAAGCATGCCCAGAAGAAGGGGAAAACTCTCAACGGATTAATAAGAGAACTGCTTTCTAAGGAAATTGAAGAAAAGAATACGGAATGGCTTGACCGCTGTTTTTCGTTAATGGATACTGTAAATATAAAGTCCAAGAGAGAAAAGTGGAAAAGAGACGAACTGCATGAAAGATAAAGTATTCATAGATACTAATCTTTTAATTTACAGTATGGATTCCCGCAGCAAAGCAAAACAGAAACTGGCAAGAAATCTGCTCAAAGATATTTATATGCAGGGAGCCGGGGTTATTTCAACACAGGTGCTTGAGGAGTTTTATGTTGCCTCAACAAAAAAATTAAAAATGAATCCCTCCATTGTTAGAGAAATAATTTCCTTCTTCGATAAATTCGAAGTTGTTCATATATCAACAGAATTAATTAGAGAAGCAATAGATGTAAACATTCTAAATAAGATTTCTTTCTGGGATGCATTGATAATAGTTTCGGCAGAATTCGCAAAATGTTCGATTTTATTGACAGAAGACTTAAATGCCGGACAAACAATTAAAGGGGTACAAATTGTAAATCCTTTTTCTACAGTTTGAAATATTTCTTTCGCCGCCCGCCAGTTCTAAGAAATTCCGATTCCGATAAGATTTTGGGATTTTTGTTTTAAGAAAATGAACATACATATTTTTTGAAAAAATGTTATGACATAATATGCGAAACTTCGTCAGAGTCGCGAGATATGTTCTGGAACAGCTGAATTTTTGGGTAGGCTATTTTATTTTGAGCCGGATTTTTTTTGTTCGCTTTCATCAAGAAATGCTTCAATCTTCTTGAAAGCTTTATCGGCATTCTTGAATATCTCTTCATTTTTAATTCTTATAAATTTTATTCCATAGTATTCCAAATATTTCTGGCGTTCCAAATCATATAGTATATGATCTGTTGCATCATGAATAGATCCATCTATTTCTATTGCTAATTTATACTGTGGCGAATAAAAGTCAATAATATATTGATCAACCGAATATTGTCTTCTGAATTTTGCCCCCTTAGTTCTTCTGTTTCTGAGATACATCCACACAATTTTTTCGGCCGGTGTCTGGTTGCGTCTAAGGTATCTTCTTTTCTCTTTTTCGCTTGGCCTGTTAAAATGCCTCGTCATCTTTCCCTCCTTTCAAAATAATTCCCTCTCCTTTTGCAGGAGAGGGGTTGAAGCTTTAAATATTGACGGGCAAGAATTATCTTGAAAAAGAATATTTAATAAGCTAAGTTTTAATTGACCCGGGGAGAAGTAATTTGTTAAATCAAGCATAATCTAAAAAGTCAATCCTCATTTATCGGCCGCATATCTCTGTGTCATAAATATTTTCCGTTACTGTCTCTTTTGTTGGCGTTACAAAGTGTAGATTTACCGGGATTGGTCATTGCTTATAATTATATATTATTTGCACTGAAAAACAACTGTTCCAAGGGGCTAAATTGGGTTTTCAATCTTCTGTTTAGACAGCTTTAATCCTCGTTTCAAAAAAATATTCCCTGATTGCAGAAATTAATAATTGTTTGTCTCGAGAAAAATGAAACGAACGTTGCCGTGATCTTTGAGTGACGCGTGACAAGAAAAGAGTGACGCGTAACCAGTGACAAGTCCCGAGCTGATTGTGAATGGTGAGCGAAGCCGAACCACGAACCAGAGTCGAGGAACTTGCCCCGAGCGAAGTAGAGGAGTTTGCCCCGAGCGAAGTAGAGGAGTTTGCCCCGAGCGAATGGTGAGCAAGCAGTGAGCCTGCCGAACTGCTAGTCGAACCAGAGTCGAGGCGCTAGTCCCGAGCGAAGTCGAGGGACCGTTTCACATTTTAGAAGAACGAGACCACTTAGAGCAGGATTTGATTTGCTTTACGTTTCTTTAAGTGACAAAAAATGAAAATGAAGTGCCATATTGTCAAATGCAGGTCTCCTTTTGGAAACTTGAAACCACTTAGAGAAGGATGGGAATTACTTTAAGCATCTTCAAGTGACATAAAATGAAAATGAACTGTCATATTGTCACGTGCGGATCTCCTTTTAGAGAAATGAAATTTACTTTTTTGGTTTTAAGACGGCAAAAAATGAAAATGAAGTCTCCTTTTACTATTTGAGAACTTCCTTTTTAAGAAATGAAACGGGCTTTTTCAATTATGAATTTTGAATTCTAAATTCTGAATTCTCAGGGATCAATTAAAAATAATTTTACAAGGAGGTGATGGGGCAAGAAACAAAAAGTATCTCTCTTATATTCTTCTTTTTCAGTCAAACTGCGGAATTAACAATTTTATTAATTCTCAAAGAGGCATTGAAATGACGAAGGCAGAAAAAATTTTATTCACACTCTAAAGATTCTCTGAATTTAATATACCTTGTATCTCTTGTAGAGTCTTTCTACGAATTTTTTAAAATCCTCATTAAATGTCTCGTCTAAAAAATTATTCTTCTTGTAAAAAGTAAGGTGCGGCAGCAACAAACTTAATTCTACGGTTGAAAGCCATGGCTGGGAATCTCTTCTAAGAATAAAGATAGATTCCGAATAGAATAATGCTTTCTTTGCGAAGGCCACATATTTTGCAGTCCAATTTTCCGGTTTGGAAGCAAATATAGTATCTGTGAAATCTTGACTCTCTTTAGCCATCAGATCGTATTTTTCATATATCTCCATTGCCTTCTGTTCGCTTTGAAGTTCCAACGAACGGCTTACATTGCAATTGGAGACTATTATGCTTGATATTGCTATAACTGCGGCGAGCGCCGGAATAATCTCCATCAGAAATGCATATTTTGATTTTTCCTGCTTTACGCGGAGAATTTTCGGAAAGTAATTTTCAGATTTAGACATATAAGACACCTGTGATTTATTAATAAATTTATTACAGGATAAATTGGAATTACTTTCTGTTCAGGAATTGAATAGTAGTTGAATCAATTTAATGGAGCAGCAAAGGAGGTTTAACTATCTCAACTATCCGATCAGTTTTTTAACGATTTTATCTATCTCTTTCATCTCCTGAGAGAGATGCTTTTTAATCTCTACACGCAAACGCCCCAGATGCAATGCGGTAAGTTCTTTTTGAGGAGGATTATCTTTTAAGTATTGCGCCGCTTTTTTATGAGCCAAACCGCTTAACTCTGCCAATTTATTATGTTGCTCATCTTCTTCATTGTATTTGGGGAAATATATATCGAGGATTTTTTTGTGAATATTTCTGGCTCCGAATAATCCTTTTGATTGAAAGTCTTTCATTACTGTATTTGGGACTTGAGAATTCAAAATGGCACTCACATAGAGAGCTTCTTTTAAATCATTAAAGAGGATAAAATAATTAGCGTGATCTATAAATATTTCAAGCTCATAATTTTTTCTTATTGCTAAAGACGCACAAGCATCTGTTCCTCTCCCGTTATAAACAACAATGAAAGGTACGTTAAGATTTTGATCCGTTAACCCTTTTTGAAAATTCAGCCTCCCATTGCTTGTCATATCTTTAGATTTTTCAGTCCTTAATAAATTCCAAAAATTCTCAACATTTTTAAACCAACGCGAAGCATTTAGATAGCCCTCATTCATTAACTGATCTGAATCTAAAAGCCTAATTTCTTTATCAGCTAATTCATTTAATTTAGCGTCTATAGGAAGAACGACCAGATCAGGTTCAAATAAATTATATGGAAGCACATTTTTGCCGAGTGCCGTTCTAAAGATAAATCTGCTCTCAATTTTCCCGGAGAGTTCAACTGATTTCCAGGGTGCTTTGGCGTCCGTCTTAATAGCCTCGGAAGTTTTAATATTAATTATTCTTTCTTCAAAATCTTTAGGCATCTCCTGAGTAAGTTCAATAAAATAGAAGGAGCGGGGCACTATTGTGGCGCCCTGCCTAAAACTGTCGCGGTACGGATTTACTTTATCCTGCGTTTTATATTTTCTTTTTGTGAACGCAGAAGAGTTGCCCTGCTTGGTGTAGTACCATTTGGAAACAGATTCAGAGAGTATATTTTTTATTTTATTCAGTTTAATATTATGCTCGGGCAGGGCGGCTTCAAAAGTAATTCCATCCAATCCGCCCGCGGGCAAACTTCTTTTAGCGGAATCTTTCTCCTTTGAAGTAAATAAAACGGATGAAGGAACGCGGAACAAAGGAGAGACGCCTTCCAAATCCCAGATCTGTTTTATTCTAAATCCCTTTGCCCTGCCGCTTCTTGTATTATCGTGATGGTCTGCGCTGAAGAAACTTCTCGGAAGCACGAATGCAAGCAATCCGTTTTCCTTTAAGAAGTAGCTGCTGCAATAGGCAAGAAATATTGCGGCAATTTCGAGATGCGGAAAGTTAGCAACCCGTTCCGGTTTTACGTCATAATTATCCGCAAGATCATTCAGGATATTCTGATATTCTCCATTTTTAATTGTGCTGTATGTAAACCATGGCGGATTGCCGATGATATAATCAAATTTATTTTTAAGGAAGTACGGTTTGTAAAGATTCTGGACTATAAACTTCCAGATGCTGTCTCTCCCCTTTTCTTTTACTGTTCTCAGACTTTCATAAATTTTATAAAAATTATCAATTACAGTTTTATTAAGACCGCCGCTTTTTATTTGGCGGCGCAATATCGTCTCAAAAGTCTCCTGAGAAGCTTTCTGCTTATGAAAGGTCTGGTCTGCAAGTTCTTCCGCTGCTTCCAGAGCATCGTCGAAAGTCTTAACATCCTCAAGAATCTGAGAATTAAGCTCCAGAGTTTCCTTATCTATTGTCATCTTAAATTTCGAGCCGAAGAGATCCGTAACGCCATCCGGCGCAAGAAGTGTATTCGCCAGAATAACATTCAGGTGGATTGGAGATTTAGCATGTTTAATATCAGAACCGAGAGCCAGAAGAACGTTTGTCTTTGCAATCTGAACAGATAGAGGGTGTATATCTATTCCATATATGCCGGCATTCAATTCTTCGATGTTAATTTTAGGATTCAGTTCTCTGAAACGGTGGATGGCGGCAATAAGAAACGAACCGCTGCCGCAAGCAGGATCCAGAACCCTTTCCCCTTTCTTAAGAGAAAATTCTTTTAATATTCTTTCGCACAGCCAGTCCGGAGTATAATATTCACCAAGCGCGTGGCGCGTATCCAAATCTATCAGTTCCTGATAAACGCCCTTAAGAATATCTTCGTCTATATCGTTAAAGTCGAATGTGGAAATTTCTTGTGCGATCAGGCGGAATACTTTTTTAAGAGAATTAAAATTTCTTTCGTTTTTTATCAAGTGCAAAACATCGTCGTCCACAAAATTTCCGATATTATAGCGGTGAAAGATGGATCCGTCTATAATTCCCTTCATTTCGATGTCGTCGATAAAATCGTCGTTGGATACGACCGCATAGGCGAGCATTTTAGAAAAAACGCTAAGATATGTATGTATTATAAAATTATTTTCATCGGCATCGTATTTTCCATAAGCGATGCTTAAAAATTTGCTCCATTGTTCATACGAAACCTGAACCTCTCCGAATTTTTTAACGCTGTTAAAATGCGAAGACATTCTGCGGAAAGATTCAATAAAAACATTGCTCTGGTAACCGAATGCTTCTTCTATTCTCTTAAGTGTTGCTTTCTGTTTTTCTTCTTTAAAGAGAAACCGGTCTATCCAATAATAAAAATCCTCCGCGTTTTGTTCATTCAGAGAAAATGAGGCGCTTTTAATTTCATTAAGAATTAATTTGTCTTCAGTAAGAGAATCCAGTTTATCCAGGCAGCTTACTTCAGGCGCAAAGACTTTCCATGTGAGACAGTCTGAAGCTATGAGAGTAAAATTATAACCTTCGCCCGCATTAAATTGACCTAGCAGATAACCGGCAAGCTGCTCTTTGGCGTGATTAATGGAGATTTTTAAGTCGTTTTCAAATTCAATAATAATTTTATTATAAAGAGTGTCTGCTCTTCCTTTATGAAGCTTATCTTTTCGGGGGATTTCTAGAATTGATTTTTCTGCACCAAGTGTAATCTGGTCTATAATTTTCTGAATTTCTTTATCGCTTCCGTAAAGCCGGTTAAGCAGATCTTTGAGGGCTTCTTTTTTGGGAGTCTCTTTATTTGCAGACTTAACAATATTATAATAATTCTTTATCAGATTCAGTTTAACGGCATTCATGGCGGCAAGAGATAGATTTAGCAGATAACATACTTCACACGCATTTTCTAATTTCAATTTAATATAAATTAATTAGAAAATATAGTTTATCTAAATCATGATATGTATCTTAACTCAAACCCGCGGTCTGTGGAAAGAAATAAACGGCGCAGCGGATGGATGAACTTTTATCTTATTTGATCTCCAACAATTGATTTTATCCATTTATTTTTTATTTTAAAAACAAAATCTTCCCCATTTAAACTATCTATCGAGGGACAGTGAACTTATTATGTAAATCTTGCGGGGAAGAGATCGAACCCGGCTGGGACACATGCCCGAATTGTCTGGCGCCTATTATCATAGTCAATACCTGTCCGGTTTGCGGAAGAGAGCTTAAAGAGAGCTGGAAAATTTGTCCCACCTGCAAAACATCGACCGGAAGCACCGTTACAAAGAACAACACGCCCACCAACGGTTTTACAAACGGAACTGCAAACAATTCACATTCGCACGATTCGCTGGCAAGCGCGCAGGCAATGAACTATGTTGAATTAAGCATAGGTGATAAAATTGCCGACCGCTATATCATTAACAAAAAGATAGGACAAGGGGGCTTCGGAAGGGTATATCAGGTATACGATCAGCTCACAGACAAAACGATGGCCATAAAAACCCTTCCCTACATCACAAAAGAATCTATCAATAATATATTGCTGGAATTTGAAAGCCGGGACAGGCTGAACAACACGGAACATATAATAAAAGCTTATCAGCCGCAGCTTACAATGTACCGGGGCCAGAATATCATCATCTATCCGATGGAGATTGCGGATAAAAGCATGAGGGAATGGCTGCTGGAAACAAAGAACAAACTTGATGAGAGACTTGAAGAAGGGATCGAAATTTTTAAGCAGGCATGTTTAGGAGTTGAGGCAATTCATGAAACAGGGCTCATACATCTGGATTTAAAGCCAGAGAACATTCTTCTTACTTCCAATAAAAACAGCAAAGATCCGTTGAACAGGTGGATAGTAAAGATAAGCGACTTTGGACTGGCGCGCGGATTAGGATTGGAGAATTTGGAGATGCTTCAGGATGGAATTGGAACGCCGGCTTATATGGCGCCCGAACAGATTCTGGCGGCGCGATGGAAAGATGTGGGAAAAGAGGCGGATATCTATTCGCTTGGAATGATACTTTATGAACTGATTGACGGCGACCTTCCATACAGCGGCTCGTCTAAATCCATCAAAGAGAAAAAACTCAATCCGCAGATCCAGATAACTCCGCTTCAGCATAAAAAAGATGTGGCGCATATCGCAATGAAATGCCTGGAGAGAGATAAAACCAGAAGGATAAAAAGCATTTCGGATATAATTTATTCGCTAGATGAAAAAAGAAGAGCCGAAGAGGAATTAAAGAAAAAAAGGAAACAGGCGCTCGATCTTTTTGATGAGGCGAAAAAACTTTCCGAATTGAAAAAATTAGCCGAAGCGAAAAATCTTCTTAAGCAGGCTGAAGAGATGGATCCCGCCAATAAAGAGATAACAAAATGGAGAACATCCATAGAAGATTTTGAGCGGATCAAAAAGATGGATGAAGAGCGCGCCCAACGCGGCGAAATGATACTGGTTAAAGGGGGCAAATTTAAGATGGGGAGCAATGAATATGCCGATGAAAGACCGATACATATAGTGGAACTGAACAATTTTTATATAGATAAATATCTTGTAACCGTTAAGCAGTATAAAAATTTTTGCAAGGCTACCAGAAGAGCGCTTCCGCTGGCGCCTCGCTGGGGATGGTTTGAAGATCACCCCGTGGTGAACGTGAGCTGGGAAGACGCAAACGCTTATGCAAAATGGGTCGGCAAACGCCTTCCTACCGAAGCCGAATGGGAATACGCCGCACGCGGAGGAGAGAAAAGTCACGGCTTTATATACAGCGGCAGTAAAAATATTGACGAGGTCGCCTGGTACTACAACAACTCCAACAGCCAGACAAATCCGGTGGGAATGAAACAGCCGAATGAATTGGATATTCACGATATGAGCGGAAATGTAAGAGAATGGTGCAACGACTGGTATTCCCATTATACAAATCAAGCGGAGCAAAATCCAACAGGTCCAGCAGCGGGCGAGCATAAATTACTGCGCGGCGGCTCATGGAATCTGAACGAATTCGGATGCCGGGTTACGGTGAGAAGCAGCTACAATCACGAAGACTTCGACGATTATATCGGATTCCGCTGCGTTCAGGATGTATAAAATTTATTTCAGTTTAGAGAGATATTTTTTAAGCGGGGATATTTCTTAAGCGTAGTCTCAGGAAGATTTAATTTTACCCTTTCATTCAGCAGATGGAGCAGTTCGAAGGCATTTGCAACCGCATTGCCGTGCGGATGATTGT
>JAKAMT010000005.1 GCA_021812705.1 Bacteroidota bacterium
TCCCTTTTCTCCTGCCGGCAATTCTTTCCCATCGGAATCGCATATTTTAAGCTGCAGATCTGCTACCACTGCGCCCGATGAACCCAGCTTATGCTTAAGAGGAACATTTGCAGAGATTACGGGTGCGGCTTCAGTTAAACCGTATCCTTGATACATCGGCATCCCGATGGCATAAAAAAAGTGCTGAAGATCGATATCCAGAAGCGCGCCGCCTCCAATAAAAAATTCCAATCTGCCTCCAAAACTATCCCTTATTTTGCTGAAAAGAATTTTGTCGTATAAGAGGTATAGCGGCTTTTTGACTTTTGCAATTCCTTTGCCTCTGTCGAATCCGTTTCCGTTATAATTATACGCGGTCTTTAAGGCATTATTAAAAAGAATATCTATCAGTTTTCCTTTTTCTTTAATTCCTTTCTCAATATTTTTTCTGAAATTTTTTGCCAGGGCGGGAACGCTAAGAAGAAATGTGGGGCGCGTTTCTTTAATATTCTTAGGAACGTTCTTAAGCGTCTCCATTGGTGTTTTGCCTTGCTGTACCGAAGCCATGCTGGCACCATTTTTCATCAATGTGTAGATTCCGGCAGTATGAGCAAAAGCATGGTCCCACGGCAGCATTAATAATGAAGTGTAATATTCCGGAATTGGTAAAAGCTTAGATGACTGTTCCACATTTGCAGTATAATTTCTGTGAGTCAAAATAATTCCTTTGGGATCTGCCGTAGTTCCTGATGTATAACAAATATTTGCATAGTCATTTTCGCCAACTGAATTCCATCTGTCATCAAATTTCTGCGGATATTTTTTAAGATAATCCTCCCCGGATTTCATAAGTTCATCCACAAACAATTCATCGTTTTCACGGTCATCCGCTGCGTCCAATAAAATAATTTTTTCCAGATCGGGAAGATCATTTTTAATTTTTCTAATCTTTGAAGATTGATTCAGAGAAACGACAGCCATTCTGCACCCCGAATGCGCTAACCGGAATTTAAGATCGCTCAGTTCGTCAACTTTTGTAGAAACGGGAACATTGATAGCTCCGGCAAATAGAATTCCAAGTTCGCTGATCACCCAGTGATTTCTTCCTTCGGATATGAGTGCTATTCTATCCCCTTTGCTAATGCCGTATTCAATCAATCCGGCAGCGAATTGATGAATTAGAGCCCGGATCTGAGAATAAGTCGCCCCTTCGTAACCGTTACCCCGGTTTTCCCACATTAATATGTTATTGGAATAACGGGCGGCACTTTCTTCAAATAAATTGGGGAGCGTTCTTTGTTTCATAATAATCCCGCTGATTGAATTCAGTTATGAAAGACTTACAATCCTTAGGGCAATTTAAGAATAGGAGATGAGATAAAAAAAAGCGCTTTCAAATTTTATTTTGAGTCAAATTCAAAAGCGCATATGATCAGTCGACCAATTGATTAAAAATAAAACCGGAAGCCGAGGCGCATCATCGCACCGCTCATATCATAACTTCTTTCAAATGTGTGACGAATACCGGTGTTGGGATCTCTTACATCGTACTGCCAGTTTGGTTTTGAGTGATGATACGAAATTTCGGCAAAAGCGTCTGACCTTTTTCCGAGTTCATACATAATTCCAAATCCGAGTCGCCACGAAAAATCGAATGCCCCCTGAAATTTATCATCGTTGGGATTTGTATAATCCCTGTAAAATATCAGGAGCACTTCAACTCCCGCCGCGCCGGTTATGAATGCTCTTGTTCTGGAAGCTATAACCCAATTTCCGGTAACACTTCCCATCACAGGAATTGAATGGAGGTTTGTTTTGGCCCTCAGCTCGTTAAGCACGCTGTTTGGACCGTAAACATCGTTGATCTGAGAAACAAAGCTTTTATCGACATAATTTTTGTTAAACCAGTCGGCACTGTACCCGATTAAAAAATTATCATCCACATACCAGCCCCCTTCGTAACCGATAATAAAACCTGCCTCGGTAGCCCCCGGAGAAAAGAGCCCGAGTTTTACTGATGAAAATTTCGATTGTGGGGAGACGAGAATCGGCACCAAAAGAATTAAAAAGAATACTGTTTTTTTCATTTTATAATCCAAATTATGATTTAGTACTATATCAACCTTAATGCCGCAACAAAAATGTTTTTCAGCTTCTATTTCGATGTCTTAAAATAGATTTTGTTTCTAAAAATGTACAGAAACTTTTTATTGTATTCAGTTTGAATGAATGGGAAGTTAAAAAGTGAGGCGGTTTGGGGGATAAATTGCTGTGCCAAATATTACTATCTGACACAGCTAAGAATTTATGCGATAACAGGGTCAGGCACGTTCAGTTCCTGCTCTATAATTTTTTTAAGATCGGCTTTAGGATATGCGCCGGTTGCCATCTTAGGCTGACCTTCTGCAGGGATGAAAAGAAGAGAAGGTATTGAGCGTATTCCGAATGCACCTGATAATTCCTGCTCTTCGTCAGTATTAATTTTGAAAAAATTGACTTTTCCTTTATACTCTTCAGACAATTCTTCAATAACCGGACCTACCATACGGCAGGGAGCGCACCATGGTGCCCAAAAATCAATAACAGCCGGTATCGAGCCTTGATACTTCCATTCGCTGTTTTTTTCAAAATCGAAAATCTTCTCCAAAAAGGTCTGTTTCGTTAAATTCTCTGTCATTTTTATTTCTCTCTTGATTGAATTTTTTATTCACATGTCAATGAGATGCAGACCTTTATTAAAGGATTCAGCCGAATCCTGGAAAGATCCTGCTGGAGATAAAAGTGGAGATATTTGGGAAAAAAATAGTAATTCTAAAGCAAAACCAGACTATCGTTCTACTTTTTTTGTTTGAAATTATTACTAACCCAGAGCATTTTTCTGGTAATTGAGAGATTAGGGCGGATCGATTCCAGTTCACTCAAGACAAAATAGATATGATCGAAAGAGTCTTCCACAGCTGTGAGGAGTTTTTTGGCATAATCGTGCTCCCCTGTGATCGCGCTAAGCGTAGTGCGGTTCTCTGACAATTCACTATACTTATCAAGCTGGGAATAACTGCTGCCGTAGCCGAGGTTTTCATAAGCATAAATAATAATGTCGCCGTAATATTTCATATCCACCGGCGATGATTCAACCAGCTTGGGATTTGCAATCATAAATTCTAAGTGAATATTCCTGTCGTCTTTAGATATTACAGAAGAGATTACACTGAACGGATTTACCGGTTTATCATTTAATCCAATGCCGTAAGAGCTGATTCTCAGCTTGTAATATTTATTCCATATTCCTAAAAAGCGTTCAAGCTCTGTTGTGCTGTTGGAGAAAGGTCCGTTAGTTCTCAGAAGGGGCACATCTTTTATTGCCGCGCCAATTTTCACAGTGTAGCTTGAGTAATCCACATCTCTTGAGGCACCGATACCTTTATCATTATCTTTGCCGTAACCGCAGATAAGAAGCGAATCCACATTTCTGATTCTGCACTCGTGATAGATGTTATCATCGGCTTCCGTATCGACCGGATTGTTCCCCAATTTTTGTTTTAAAATATGTGCAGCATCAATTTTATGAAGTTTTACCCCCTGCATTATCATGTTAATTGTAGCGGCGCGCAGTCCTTCGAATATTTTAGACATCTAATATTTAAACCGAATGTGGAATATTTATTAATTTATTTTCTTGCCAAATTTTGCAGGTGGAAAAATAACTAATTCGTATTGATCATCAAACCGCAAATTTGATTTTGTGATATAGAATACTAACCGCGTCTTAGAATTAATTATGCCGAATAAGTTGAATTATTTGAGAGTGCTTCAGCTCCGTTTGCTTATCAAAGAAGCAACTGCCTCTCTCAAAATATGGTTTGAGACCGGTTTTGAGAGGAACAGATCCGCACCTTTCTCGTTTGCCGCCTGTTTCATTTTAATCTGGGCGTGAGCGGTCATGCAAATTACGGGAATGTTTTTATATTGATCTGAGTTTTTAATTTTACTAATAAATTCCAACCCGTTTATGCTTCCTTTTATAGAAACATCTACAATCATAATGTCATATTCAGCGCTGCTGTGTTTTTCATAAAATTCATCCGCTGATTCGCAGATATCAATTTCGAAATCATTTTTAAATATTCTTCTCATTACATCCTGAGATAAATCGTCGTCTTCCAGAAGGAGCATTTTCAGCATTCATTCACCATAATTCATTTATTTTTAAAAGTTACAGTAAAAAGGGATCCGGAATTTTTGATGCTTTCGACCTCAATTTCGGCTCCGTTCAATTCACAATATTTTTTCACCAATGCAAGACCCAATCCGTTGCCGTCATAGGATCGTGTAAATCCCCGCTCCTCCTGCATAAACGGTTCAAAGATTTTTTTAAGGAATTCCGGACTCATTCCAATTCCCGTATCTTTAATTTTCACAAATAATTCGGACTCGATATTTTTATCAATAAGAATATCCACACTGCCGGCCTTAGTATATTTTATTGCATTGTCTATCAGATTGGCAAATATTTGGATTAAACTATGTTCATCGGCAAAAACAACCGGTTCATTAATAGAACACCGATAATTGAGTTCAATTTTTTTCTTTTTTGCGCTGAAAAGATGTTCCGAAAGAAGTTTTTTCATAACAGACTTATCCAGATCTACTTCAGCAATCAACCGTTCATACCCGCCCACCTGTACTTCAGAAAAATTAAGAATCAGGTCTATTGTTCTGATAATTCTTTTCGATGCCAGATCGATAGCTTCGAAGCATTTTAATTCTTCAACGGGTGCGCCGGGACCGGCTGAATCATTCAGATATTCTACATTCCCGGCAATTATATGAATTGGTGTTCTTATTTCATGCGAGACCTGTGCCAAAAATTCCGATTTTAAATTGTCGGATTCTTCTGCTTTCTCTTTCGCTTTAATCAATTCTCTTTCAGCATTTTTTCTTTCTGTTATATCTCTAGCCGCTGCGTAAATATATTTTCCGGCAGGAGTAGAACGCCACTCAATCCATTTGTATGAACCGTCTGCACATCTAAATCTGTTTGTAAAATCGATCACCATTTTCTGATCGGCAAGATCTGCAACGGCCAATTTGGTGGCTTCTATATCTTCCGGATGAATCAGATCGAGAAAGTTTCTTCCTATTAGATCCGAGACAGTGTAGCCGAGTGTATTTCCCCATTCCGGATTAAGTCTGTGAAAAATGCCTTCGATATCGGCAATGCATAAAAGATCCAGGCTTGTATTGAAGAATGTGTCCAATTCTTCTGTCTTGGCTCTCAGCGCATCTTCAGCCAATTCCCTTCTCTTTTCAAGTTCAAATGTTCCCATTGCAAATGAGATATCATTTGTAATCTGATCTAGGAGTTCTGTCTCATCATTGTCGAAAAAGTCGGGGGTATTTGCAAAAAGATTGAATGATCCGATCACTTTACCGAATAATTTTATAGGCAGAATGATAGCTGAAGCAAATCCTCTTTTAAGCGCTTCAACTTTCCACGGAGCATTATCCGGGTAATTTTTAATATTATTGATAATGCAATGCTTCCCCTCCTTAAAAACCTCTCGCAGATGTTTCATCCCATCAGGTATCTCATTCACGGTAAAATTAATATTGCCTGATAGGTATCCTTCCTCCTTACCTGCATATGTGAATGGTACGAACAGTTTACTTTTTTCATCGAACAGACGTATCCAGGCAAACGGAAACTGTCCGAACTCCACGGCAATCCTGCAAGCTTCTTCAAGAATTACGCTTCTTTCTCTAACTCTCACAATCGTTTGATTTATCTGGCTTATCACAGTATAGATGCGGTTGGCTTTAAGAATTTTATTCTCTGCTAATTTTCTTACATCAACTTCGTTTTGGAGGTCTTCCATCAATTTCAGAGTGGCTCGCTGAGCCAGAATGATTTCCTGATTGGATTTTTTTAACTCCTGATTTGCTAACGTGAGTTCTTTAGTACGTTCACCTACTAACCATTCAAGTTCATCTTTTGAGCGTTGAAGCTTTTCATTCAATGATTTCAAAGTTTGTTCGTGATGATTCAGTTCAATCACGAGTGCGGTTGTATTTGCAAGATTTTCAAGAAAACTTTGATACGGTTCAAATTCCTTTTCACTGCTTTTTTCAAGAATTATACATCCGTAATTTGAATTGATTGTCTGAATGCATATCCTGAAAAATTTCTTATTATGCCTGCCAGGATTGAATATTCCCGTATCATTTCTGCTGTTGTAAAATTTATCGCACACACCGCAGAAATTTTCCTCAAAATTTCCTTCTTTATATTTTTCCTTTGAAAATTTCACATGGTCGTTAATGCGGACGGCCACAAAGGAGATTCCAGGAATAATTTCAAGGCCGCGGCATAAAAATTCAACCAAGCTGGCGGCATTGGGTATTGCATGGAGTGTAGTCTGCAGCAGAGAGATTTTACCCAAAACCGCAAGATTTAATGTAGAATTATTTTCTACTCCATTAATTCGGTCTTGCATAATAGTGAGCCATAAAATCTTTCGGTGGAATAAAATACGGATTTTTCACTACCTGTCCCCGAATAAGCATAACAGGATGCACGGCTAGAATATCCATGATCAGAGATCCGTCAAATTTTCTGGCGTCGTATTCACATACGGCAGTGCAGGGCAATGTTTTTAAGAATTCCGTAACGCTCGTCTCATATTCCATAACGGAAGCGGTATCAACTTTATTTCTAAGAATCCAGGACATGTCGCCGCTTACGCCGATACCGCCGGTAAAGCCGTCTCCTTTTGCCTGATCGCAGAATGCCCGCACACCGGTGAATATATTCTCCGGTTTGAACGAACCGTCCCTGAAGTAGCTGGAATCATTATCGGTTGTAATGAAGCTTTCATTCAGTATGGAAGTATCTATTCCTAATGCTTGAAGCTCTTTTTTCATATCATGCGGTGTTATTGAGTCGACAATACAGAGAAGTCTTTTTCTCGAACTGAAGCTGTTGAGATAATATTTTGTAATAGTTTTAACGCGTTCAGAGTGGTCATTAAAGATGTGGCATATATGAGATGCCTCTGAAAAAATATTTTCCGAATGGCTATGCATATCAGCACTATTAATATTCTCCATAATACCCTCTTGTTTATTATGTTAATATATTTTTAGAGCATTTAACAAATATGAGAATGCAACTCAATTTTGCCTTGCATAATACTGGGCTAAAAACTCCTGCGGCGGAATATAATACGGATTTTTTACAACCTGTCCCCGGACAAGCATTACGGGGTGGACAGCGAGCACATCCATAATTAAAGCACCGTCAAATTTGCGGGCATCATATTCGCACACGGCCGGGCAGGGACAAATTTTTTGATAATCGAGAACCTGGGTTTCATATTCCATTATCGAACCGATGCTTACATTTTTGCGGAGGATCCAGGACATGTCACCGCTCACGCGGGCGCCGGCAAAACCGTCGTTATGAGCCTGATCCCAAAAGGCATGTATCCCTTTCAAAACGGCATCGGGCTGAAAACTGCCGCCGGGGCAGTAAGCAGATTCATTATCCGCCGTAATAAATTTCGATCCCAGAGTTGTAGTATCCACTCCAAGATTTTCCAGCTCGCTCTTCACATCCTGCGGAGATATTGAATCTACGATGCACAATATCCTGTCGTTATTGGACAATCCGTGGAGATAGAATTTAGACATAGTCTTCATTCTCTCCTGATCATCATTAAAAATATGACAGATATGAATTCCATCAGCAAAAATATTTTCGGAATGATCAGGAATATTTAAGTTATGATCAGATTCCATAGTAATTTCTCCTGTTCAATTTGATTTGAATCCAAGTAATAATAATTATAATATAGTCATTACTCTCTCTTGTCACAAATTAATGCGTCACAACAAATGTTAAATTCCTTAAAAGATGTTTTCTCTTAATTACAACATGCGCTGTTATAATTACCGGATAAATTCACTCCATAATTAATTATCGGTATTTTTCAAAAAAGTTGAGAGAAATTTTAGCTGTCGGGTCGAAGTTATACTCATTAAGCGGAGCGGAGATTTTTGTTGCGGATTTGCACAAATAGTATGAACTTGAATTGTCAAATCAAAGATTTTGATGATTCACACAGAAATGATCAGAAATGAACATATTAAATTGGGGCGTCGAAGCCGCAGTCTTATTTAAATATTTGCTCCCTCTTCTCAGAAAATACTAATACTCTTTCTACATAGATAGAAGTAGAATTATTTTAAACTTTCAACTAAATCCCCTGAATTCTATCAGCCAGGAAAAAGATTTCTGTGGCTCACGCGCCGGAGGTGTAGGTAAAATGAGTGAAGATATTTTATGATGAAATAACATTTATAAAAAAAAGAGGTATTTATGAATGAGAGAGAAAAGTTGTATGAAGTAAAGTTTGAATTAGCAGGACCTGCGGCAATGTTTACAAGACCGGATACAGGTGCTACTCCAGTTTCATATCCAGCACCAACTTATTCAGCAGCTAAGGGTATGTTCGAATCCATAGCAAGAATAAAGAGCGCATACATAAAACCAGTAAAGGTTGAGATATGTGCACCAATACATTATCACCAGTATACAACTAATTATCATGGACCATCAAAGAAAAGTGGAACTGATAACTTCCAATTGTTTGCTACAATACTTACAAATGTGTGCTATAGAATTTATGGAATTGTAGAAGAGATTGAACGAGCGCCTATCGATATAACAACAAATCATCTCCATTATTTGAAAGACAAATTTGAACGAAGGCTTAGAAACGGTAGGTGGTATCACGTTCCTTGTTTGGGCTGGAAAGAGTTTACACCTTCGTATGTTGGCGAATTTCGTGAAGAAACAAATGTAGAAGAAGCAATTGAAATAATTATTCCATCAATGCTTTTTTCAATTGTATATATACCCGGCAAATCAGATTATGATTACAATGCTACATATAAACAGAATGTATGGATTAAAAGAGGAGTGCTAAATTATGTTGAATGAAGGATATGCGCTATACAAAAGTCTGGAGCGATGCGGGATTATTCCCCCACAGCGACACCCCGATATTAAAAAGCCGGGTAAAAAAAACGGATTAATTGTTGGAATAAATGAGCAAGGAAATGTAGCAAGTATTGAATTTCGAAATGCAATAGAGATGTCCAGGCTATGGAAACTTAGTGATGGATTAAAAAATAGTTTCCCATGTATGACATTATCTTCATGCTTACTAAATCTGAGTGCATATAAAGAAAACGAACATACTCTATTAGTTAAAATTAACGATATCAAAGTGCTTAGGACTATTTGGCAAAAATATGGCTTGAATAAAAGACTAAAAAAGATTAATGGCAAAGAGATAAAGCAGCCTATGTTTGCAGACTGGCAAAGCACAATTAAAAAATTAAAAGAGCGCAGAATTCAAATAAAAGACTTGAGAAAAGAAGCAATTGCATATGATATTTTACTTGATAGATTAATGAAAAATAATTTTGAAGATTCTGATAGGATTATTGCTAGTGAAATTGCAGAACAAATATTTGTCCACTTGGAAAAGGGCTCATTAAATTTTCACGAAGTAAAAGATTTTTTACTAACAGACACTCCTGGATTATTTATCTACTTCGATATTTCTGATTATGATAAATATGAAAACCGGGTTGCCAGTTCTCAAATTGTAAATTTCATAAACGAATGTTTACTTGCACATTCAAATAATACGGTCAACAGTAGCAAAAAGAATTTAGAATTCTCATCTGCATTATCCGGGAAAACTAATGCTATAATTGGAGATACATTTCCTAATCCAAATTTAAGCTTCATTGGGACAACACAACTCTTCGGCGTTGATAAGAATACGCCCTGCCTTAGACGCTACGGTAAAATAGGTACTAAAATTTTTCCGGTCGATAAAGAGGAAGCCAATGCAATTCAGGATTCATTAGTTTGGATAACCGCAGAAGAAAAACGCGGCAAAACTTGGTATCCAGTACCAGGTTTTAGTGAAAGTGAAAGCGATTTATTACTAGTATATCTTGAAAGCAAACCAGATATTAATGTAAACAAAGCTCATCTATTAGGGGGGACAAGTAAAAACCATCTAAGTGAAAACACATATGAGGCAATATCAAGTGTTGCTATTAGAGCACTAAAAGCTGAGAGAATTAACAAAGCAAATGATCTCATAAAACTCTTCGCTATAAGCAAAGCTGATAAAATGAGAAGGCAAATATCTCTTCAAAGGTCTTACACAATTTCAGATCTGGAAATATCAGATGAGACCTGGCAAAAAGCTTCGAAAAACATTCCAAATATTGCTATTCCTTTTTTTCGAAAAGAGATAGAACGAATTACCTCTAAACAAAATGAGCCATCTCAAATTATAAAAGCATTTCTTGAAGATGATAAATTGAAAGTGATTTCCCTAACGCCTAACTGCCCTTTCCCTGGAGATTTAGTTCGCCTTACGCAAAGGCAATGGATACGGGGTGGAGAAGATTTCTCATTGGTACCGGGTTGTTCACTTGGTGAAATTTATGATGTTTTTTTTGCTAACGAAAATCATAAGGAGTATCTAATTGAAAGTCTTTTAAACAAAACTCTGCAGTGCACTAAGATTTTGCTTTTTAGTTTAGGTGAAGCGGATCACAAAAACGAAATAACAGTATTTAATGTACAAACTCGATTTACGGCACTTAGAATAGTTTCAGCGTTTGGCATCTATTTATATAAACTTGGAATTACAAAGGAGAATTATATGAAAGACACATTTTTTTATATCGGCAGATTTCTATCTCTGCTTGACACACTACATTTTGAATATTGTGATAATGTACGTGGTGGAGGTATTCCCCCGCAGCTATTAGGCAATGCTCACCTACAAATTGCTTTAGATAATCCTGTTACTGCAATTGATATGCTCGGGCGAAGAATCAGTGTTTATCGTGCGTGGGCAGTAAAGGAACAAAGTGAAAAAGCTAGACTAGCCAAATGGACGCTAGGGGAACTTGGAAAGATAACTGATCTTCTAAGTGAAAAAGATATCCCTTCTTTTACATCGAGCGTAGAAAGAGCTCAAATACTTTTGGGTTATTTAGCAAGGTCGGAAAGTAATGCATAAGTCATTTCAATTGTTACAAGCGAAGAAAACAAATAGTAAAAAATTTTTCATAAACAAATCGAATGGAGACTATAATGTCAGACACAAACAAAAATGAAATTTTTAATCGCGCTACCGGATTACTAGTTATTGAAGTGATTAACTCAAATCCCAACGGAGACCCAGACAAAGAAAGCGATCCGCGGTGGAGAAATGACCAAAGAGGTGAGATAACACCCGTATCATTCAAAAGAAAAGTAAGAGACTTAATTGAAAATAAGCAGGGGCCTGTATGGCTATCATTGGCGGATAATCTTTCGCTAGATGAAAACAAATTCTTGATATCAGAAAGCCGCTTATTATCACTTAGTGAAATTCATGATTTAGATGAAAAACAGTTCACCGAAAAATTTTGGGACGGTCGTGTTTTTGGCAACACTGAATTAGAGAAAGGAAGAAGTATACCAGTTAAAACCGGAGTAGTACAATTCGGACTTGGATTATCGGTTGCACCTATTGAAATAGAGAGAATGACAACAACTAATCCATCCGTGGAGGAAGGTAAAAAAGTGGGAATGGCACCATTATCTTTTAGAATTGTCACACACGGTTTATACTGTATGCCATTCTTTATTAATCCGACTGCTGCATATAAAACAGGATGCACAAAACAAGACATTGACCTTTTGCTTAAAACGATTCCCTACGCTTACAAACACACTGCATCCTATATAAGAAGTAATGTTGATTTTGTACATGCCTGGTACATAGAACATATAACTCCTTTGGGTTCTTGTTCGGATTTCGATTTGATAAATTCACTTACCCCAAAAAAACTTGCTGATCCAGAAAGACCTTCAACTAAAAGGAGTGAATATTATATTCCAAACGAAAAAGACATACCTGAAAATCTTAGGAAAAAAGTAATTTCTGTTAGAGACTTAATGGAAGAAATATAATGTCTAATTGGCTTGCTCATAGCGAAGGAAAAAATCCGCCTGTACCTGCTCAGACTTATGAAAAACATATTCATTCCGTTGTGGAAAGAGTAGAAAAGAACATTGAGTCCTTAATCTGTTATTACAATGGCAACAAAGAATATTTTTGGTTAGGAGTACGGGCGGCTGCAACTTACCATGATCTAGGGAAATTAGATGACAAAAATCAAAATATTCTTTCAGAAGGTGGTAAAAAAGGATTGCCAATTAATCATGTGGATGCTGGAACAACAGCACTACTCAAAAAAGATTTAGTTGAATCAGCTCTGCTTGTATATTCACATCATATTGGATTACAATCAATTCCAAATGAGATTGCTAGAGCAGAGCTTTTTCTGCGTGATAATAAACTAGTTGAGCACACACAAAAGAACCTTAAGGAATATTTGAAAAGACACAATCAATCTATTTCAGTGAGTAAAGAAGAGACTCTCCAAACAACATCTGATTGGAATGGAATAACAAGAAGGGTTGCACTTTCTTGTATAGTGGATGGAGACCATGGAGATACTGCTGATAACTACAAGAAAGAATATCCTATTGGTGAGATTGAATTAAGATGGGAAGAAAGACTTGCATCGCTTGACAAGTATGTTAAGGAATTGGGGGAAATAAATAAGTCCAGTGAAAGAAATCAACTAAGGGATAAAATCTATAATTCATGCAAAGATGCAGATACTAGTCCGTCGTTTTATGCTTGTGATAGTCCGGTTGGCACAGGAAAAACAACTGCTGTTATGGCGCATCTATTAAAAACCGCGATAGATAAAAACTTACGTCATATAATAGTTGTTCTTCCTTATACAAATATTATAAAACAATCTGTTGATGTTTATCGTAAAGCACTAGTTTTGCACGGTGAAAATGCAGAAGACATTGTTGCCGAACATCATCATCAATCAGATTTCAGTTCTTTGGAAAGCAGGCAGTTAACAGCTTTATGGAAAGCACCCATTATTGTTACAACAGCCGTACAATTTTTCGAAACAATTGCTAGCAACCACCCTTCTAGACTTAGAAAGTTACACGAACTTCCTGGCAGTGGTATTTTTATAGATGAAGTGCATTCAGCTATTCCGAATCATCTTTGGCCACAAACATGGAAATGGATGAAAGAGCTTTCAGAGAATTGGTGTTGTGATTTCGTTCTTGCTTCTGGCTCACTTCCAAGATTCTGGGAGTTAAATCATATGATTGAAAACACGGAAACTATACCAGAATTAGTAAGACAAGATTTAAGAAAAGAAGCATTGAACCAAGAAAGTAAGCGTATTATTCCAATTTCACATCCAACACTACTTTGTGCAGAAGAATTGATAGGCCTAATAAAAAGAAACCCGGGGCCACGCTTAGTTATAATGAATACTGTTCAGTCCGCAGCAGTTTTAGCAGATAAGTTAAAACAAACCTGTGCAGAAGTATTGCATTTATCTACGGCATTAGCACCAATACATAGGGAAATAATCGTAGAACGGGTAAAAGAAAGACTGAAATATAAAATGAATGATTGGACATTGGTGGCAACAAGTTGCATCGAGGCCGGTGTTGATTTTTCTTTTCGTTCAGCATTTCGTGAACGTTCAAGTGCAGCAAGTTTAATACAAATTGGGGGAAGAGTTCGAAGAAATAATGAAGATTTTGATGCAACTCTTATTGATTTCAAAGTAATCGATCCGTTATTTAATCATCATCCGGGATTTACATTATCAAGTCATATACTGGAAAAATTATTTGAAGAGAAAAGATTTGGAAACGATACTCCAGCGGACATTATAACCGAAGCATTACGAAGAGAATTAATGTCTGATACAGAAGAAAAACATAAAAGAATACAAAAAATGGAAACAGAAATGGATTATCCAGAAGTAGCAAAACTTTATAGAGTAATCGCATCCGATACTCGTCTAGTGATTGTTGATAGACTTTTGATTGATAGATTGGAAAATCAAGAAGTAGTTGATCCAAAAGAAATTATTAAAAAGAGTGTGCAACTGTGGACAAATAACATAAATAAACTTTCAGTTAAGTCTTTAAGGGGATACGAGAATTCTGGTCTCTATGCATGGCCGTATGATTACGATCCGGATTTCCTTGGATATATGAAAGGAATAATACCTTTACTCAAAACAGAGTTAGAGGGTTTCCAGCCAATCTAATTATAAGTGGCAGGGCCAACCAAGCACCTGCCTTTTTCTAACGTATTAGGAGAAATAGTATGGCAAGCATAAAACTCTTTTGTTACCGATTAAAACAACTAGAGAAGAAAACAAGCGGAACCGGGTTGTCGACATTTTATCTACAACTCTAAGTTGTAAATAAAAACTAAG
Organism: Bacteroidota bacterium; assembly: GCA_021812705.1. Classification (GTDB taxonomy): domain Bacteria; phylum Bacteroidota; class Ignavibacteria; order Ignavibacteriales; family Melioribacteraceae; genus Fen-1258. The sequence continues at coordinate 14,401 of JAKAMT010000005.1, forward strand.
TTGTCTTTATATATCGAACAACTTAAGTAATGATCTATTACATGTTTGGGGAAGGAATATGGCAAACATCAAATTATTTGAAGAAAAGAAGATTCGCTCATCATGGAGTGAGAAAGAACAAAAGTGGTATTTCTCAATTGTTGACGTTCTTGAAGTATTAACAGAGAGCCCTAATCCGCAAGTATACTGGCGTGTTCTAAAGAAAAGATTAAAAGCAGAAGGAAATGAAACCGTTACAAATTGTAACGCTTTGAAAATGCTAGCAGCCGATGGCAAAATGCGCATCACGGATGTGGCAGATGTAAATCAGCTTTTGCGGTTAATACAATCAGTTCCATCATCAAAAGCAGAACCATTTAAACTGTGGCTGGCAAAAGTTGGGCAGGAACGTTTGGAAGAAATAGAAAATCCTGAATTGGCTCAGTCACGCATGAGAGAAATATATAAAGCCAAGGGTTACTCTGAGGAATGGATCAAAAAACGTGTTAGAGGAATAGCAATTAGAGATGAACTTACAAATGAATGGAAAAAGCGCGGAGTAAAAGAAGGGAAAGAGTATGCAATCTTAACTTCGGAAATAAGTAAAGCAACATTTGGCTTAACACCTACTGAATACAAACAGCACAAAGGATTAAGTAAGCCGCAAGAAAATCTCCGCGACCACATGACTGATCTTGAATTAATTTTCACAATGCTTGGCGAAGCATCTACAACAGAAATTGCCCGCAACAAAAATGCACAAGGTTTCCCGGAAAACGAAAATGCAGCAATAGAAGGTGGAACCGTAGCAGGAAATGCAAGAAAAGAATTAGAAAAAAAATCCGGAAGAAAAGTTGTTACCGCCAAAAATTACAAACTGCTTCCAGAGAAACAAAATAAGCTGAATGCTAAAAAGAAGAAATAATTTATGTACACCGAAGATGATTTTATTATGATTAGCGCGCTTCAGCATTACGTGTACTGCCCACGCCAATGCGGCCTTATTCATGTAGATGATGCCTGGAATGAAAATCTTTTTACTACCCGAGGCAATATTTTCCATGATAAAGTTGACACAGACACCTATGAATCCAGAGGCAGTAAAAAAACCGTCAGAGGACTCCGCATACATTCGTCACGCCTTGGCATTACAGGCAGGTGCGATGTTGTTGAATTTATCGAATCCGTAAATGGAGAAGTAATAATGCCGGTGGAATTCAAATCCGGGGAACCAAAGAATGATATAAGTGATAAAGTTCAGCTTTGCGCTCAAGCATTCTGCCTAGAAGAAATGTTGAACACAAAGATCAACCAGGGCGCATTCTTTTACGGAAAAATCAGAAGAAGAAATATTATTGAAATAGATTATGAATTGAGGATTCAAACCGAAAATATTATCTCTGCCGTTAGAGAAATTGTAACAACGAAAATTATTCCGAAAGCGGAATATAATGCAAAATGTCGGAACTGTTCCCTTCTGGATATTTGTCAGCCTAAAGCAATGAATAAGAATAAATTGAACCAATATCTTCAAGGATTATATATTCCATGAAAAAACATCTGAATACATTATTTATTACTACAGATGATGCATATATCCGGAAAGAAAGAGAGACCTTTGTAGTAGAGGTGAATAACGAAAAAGTTTTTCAAGCACCCACTCATTCGATAGAAAATATTGTCTGTTTTGGATTTAAAACTCTTACGCCTGCATTAATGGCTTATTGTGCAGAAAACAATGTTGGTATTAGTTATCTTTCTGAAAATGGAAAATTTTTGGCGCGCGTTTATGGAGAACAAAAAGGAAATGTTTTGCTAAGAAAGGCACAGTATGCAATCGCTGATGATGAATTTCACTCACTGGAAATAGCTAAACCAATTATAGCGGCAAAAGTAACAAACTACCGAAGTCTGCTCATGCGGCATCAGAGAAATCATCCTGATTGTCCAGACATTGAAGCAGTTTCAATAGCCGTAGATACAATGGGAAAAAGATTAACCAATATTCAGCAATGCATATCTCTTAATGAGTTGCGCGGATATGAGGGAGAATGTGCAACACAATATTTTGGAGTACTATCTTCTTTGATAACTGCCCAGCAGGAAGATTTCATATTTACGCAGCGGTCAAAGCGTCCTCCGCTTGATCCGGCAAATGCGCTCTTATCGTTTGTGTACGCAATACTTGCGAATGATATAAGATCGGCACTGGAGACAGTTGGACTAGATCCACAAGTGGGATTCCTACATCAGCTCCGTCCCGGCAGACCGAGTTTAGCTCTAGATTTAATGGAAGAATTTAGAGCTTACTTAGGGGATCGGATTATGCTGAATTTAATTAATCTCAGACAGGTAGCAAAAAAAGATTTTGAAATCAGGGAATCCGGAGAAGTAAGAATGAGTGACGATGCCCGTAAAGCATTGTTAAATGCCTATCAAAAAAGGAAACAGGAAGAAATAACACATCCTTTTCTTAATGAAAAAATGACTATCGGTTTGCTTCCTCATATACAAGCACAGTTACTGGCAAGATATATTCGCGGAGATATCTCAGATTATCCTCCATTCTACATAAAATAATATGAGGGAAATATGCTTGTAGTAGTAAGCTATGATGTAAGCACAAAGACAAATACAGGGAAAAAGCGATTAAGAAAAGTTGCTGAAACATGTTTGGATTATGGAGTACGAGTTCAAAACTCTGTGTTCGAATGTAACGTTGATCCGGCACAGTGGGAAGAGTTAAAAAATGAGCTGCTTAAAATTTATAAAAAGGAAGAAGACAGTCTGCGTTTCTACTATCTTGGCGCAAACTGGCAAAGAAGACTTGAACATTTTGGCAAGGCATCAAATTTCAATTTAGAAGATTTACTGATTATATGAAATTTAACAAAGCGCTAACTGAAGCGCACATAAAATTGCTGGGAGGTTAGCGTGAAGAAAATCATCGAAATTCAAAACATTGAGAAGAGATTTGGAAATATTCTTTGAAAATGTGTCATATACGCGAAACATATAATATAAATCATTGTAATCAGTATATTTAGGATAGCCACAGTCGCGCTCCACACGAGCGCGTGGATTGAAACATTTTCTCTGCGTGTAAAATGCGTTGAGATGTGGTCGCGCTCCACACGAGCGCGTGGATTGAAACTGATCTATTACAACAAATTTACGCCCGGCAATCGTCGCGCTCCACACGAGCGCGTGGATTGAAACATTTTCCACCCCCTTACACAATAGCAATTAAGATGTCGCGCTCCACACGAGCGCGTGGATTGAAACCTTGTTCGTTAAAGACAAGTTTGAAAATCAGTTTGTCGCGCTCCACACGAGCGCGTGGATTGAAACTTTATGTAAAGTATTTTTATTACCTGCGTTTTTGGGGTCGCGCTCCAAACGAGCGCGTGGATTGAAACTTCACCCTTACACAGACTACCCTTGCCGATCACACGTCGCGCTCCACACGAGCGCGTGGATTGAAACTTCGCATTTGAAAACATAAGTTTTTTGAGTTACGTCGCGCTCCACACGAGCGCGTGGATTGAAACTCTCTCTTCCGGCGTTGCTGCTTCTTCCATGAGAGTCGCGCTCCACACGAGCGCGTGGATTGAAACAATTTCGTCACAAAGCTTTTTACACTCAAATTCGGTCGCGCTCCACACGAGCGCGTGGATTGAAACCTGTAAAAGTTGAATATTGCGATAATGTCATCAAGTCGCGCTCCACACGAGCGCGTGGATTGAAACTAAACTTCCCTTCCATGCTTTTTATCATTTTGAGTCGCGCTCCACACGAGCGCGTGGATTGAAACTGAAATGAATGTCCTTTCAAACGGCGAACTATACGTCGCGCTCCACACGAGCGCGTGGATTGAAACAATTTCTTTATCGGGATTTTTGTATCCCTGCCCCCGTCGCGCTCCACACGAGCGCGTGGATTGAAACTCAATCGAACTTGGAGAAGATTACTTTTGTAGCGGTCGCGCTCCACACGAGCGCGTGGATTGAAACCCATATCACACACCTTTAATTGTGTATTTGAATGGTCGCGCTCCACACGAGCGCGTGGATTGAAACTCTTTCTGCGAATTATTTTATGCCTACTGATTCAAGTCGCGCTCCACACGAGCGCGTGGATTGAAACCTTTGCTCCAAGTTCCAGTATCACTACTAAAATCGTCGCGCTCCACACGAGCGCGTGGATTGAAACTAATTACGCGTTTGTGATAAATAATTCCGGAAGCGTCGCGCTCCACACGAGCGCGTGGATTGTCCCGCTTGATTGTGTTGCCGAGATTTTAATCGATGGCAACACAGCGGGATCCCGCCAACTTCGAGAAAACATATAGCAGGCGGGAAAACCTGATGCCATCAAAATTCTTCCCATCAACATAGTTCACTTTTTTCAGAAGCAGCGTCCCGCTCCACATGAACGCGTGAAGACTAAATAGTAGAAAAAATTAATTCTTAGTGGATATATCTCTATTGTATTAGTTTCTTAAAATAAAAACCCCGGCAGCAGCGTGCCGGGGTATAGAAGTAATTTTATGCCAGCGATTCTTTTGACCTTCTGAACGCGGAGATGAAAAATCCTGCTACCATAACCACCACACCAATCCAAACCAGACTTATAAAGGGTTTAAGGCTGGCATCTATTGTCAAGGTTTCTTTTGGCTGCTTTAAGGTTTGTGCCGAGGATAATTTATTTATCTCTAAATTTACTTTGCCTGCTGCATCCATGCTGATTAATTTAACCGAAAGATCAGCCTCTTTTAATTCAACCGGGATGCGTTCCTGGTTACCGCCGGTATTTTTTAATAAAGGTTCAATATTGTAAGATTTTCCGCCTGATTTTACAGTCAACTTTGCGCCTATCTGAAAATCTTTTCCGGCCATCATTGCGCTCTGAACTTCAGGAGGGAAATCGAATTGATTGAAAACGATCTCCGCATCTCCAAACTTTTGAGATTCCCCTTTTTGTATCGTGATGCTTGAGCCGGCGCCCGGTTCATTCCCCTCCGAATAGCTGACAGGTTCTATATAAAAATCTTTTGTAAACCCATTTAGAATATCCGGCTCTCTCATAAGACTGTTGTTGAAATCTGCTATGTACATAACCGGCGCAAGAGTACTGATACTGTTTCCATTTTTAATTTCAATATTCATTTTGTATTTCTTGCCATTCTCAAACGGTTCAATCCCTTTAAAAGTTACATCGTGGTTAAAGAGTTTAACGGTTTCACCTTTGACAAGCTCAACCTGTTTCTGTTGCGAATGCCCTCCGGTGGCCAGTGCGCCAACCAGAAAAAGAGAGATTCCAATATGCGCGATATAAGCGCCGATGAAAGATTTTCTTCCGCGGAAAATTTTGTAAGCTATAACGCTGTTTATAAGAAGCGCAAAAATTGCAGAGAATGCAAGGAGAATAAGTGACGGATTATAAACTCCGCCTGCAAAGATAATCAGTAGCGTTGCCAGGACCGAAATAATTACCGAATTCCTGGATTGTGCCCAAATATCTTTTCCTTCCGTAGTTTTCCATTTTAGCAAAATGCTGAGCCCGTTGAGAAGGGTAATAATAATAGCAATCGGCAGATTTAATTCATTATAGAAACTTGTCTGAACCGTTTTACCGATAATAGGCGCCGAAGTGCCGACTAATATTATAATTGCGGAAGCGATCAGAGCAACAGAGCCTGTAAAAAGAGCCAGTTCTCTGGAAAGCACATTTTCTTCAAAAGTGAAATGCTGTGTCAGATATTTCCATCTGTATACTACTCCGCCGATTCCCAGTACAGTAAATACAAAAAGAAAAATTATCAGGAACCAGTAGACTATCATTCCCGGTTCACCGAATGAATGCACTGATGCGTCGCCAAGAATTCCGCTTCGTGTTAAAAATGTGCTGTATATTACCAAGATATATGTGAGAACGCTTAGTATAAGATTCATTTTCACAAAGCGTCCGACACCGCCGTTTTCCTGAGCTTTCTTCTGGACAAGCAGAGTGTGAATAGAAGCAACGCCGACCAGCCATGGTACAAGAGATGAGTTTTCAACCGGATCCCAGCCCCAGTAACCTCCCCATCCCAAAACACCGTATGCCCAATAGCCGCCTAGCATAATTGCCAGTCCTAATACGCAAGTTCCTGTAAGAACCCATGGAAGAGCCTGAGTAACCCAATCTCTGTACTCGTTTTTTAATAATGCTGCAATTGCGAATGCGAATGGAACGGCCGACATGGCGAATCCGACAAAGAGAATAGGAGGATGAATCTGCATCCAAAAATTTTGAAGCAGCGGATTTAATCCCTTTCCTTGAATTATGAAATCACTAACCGCCACATTGCTTGAGACTAGCGCAGAATAAAGTTCTCTTCCCATCTGTACGAACTGTTTATTCGACTGGGGATCGCTGAAAATAAAATTTTGTATTGACGATAAAGATAAGAATGCAGGATTGATATTCTTCAATTCGATGAAATCATTTTCCATCCAAATGTAATTGAAAGGAGATTTAAGTAGAGGACTAACCATTACTAAAAGGGCAGCCAGCGACAATGAATAAACCATCATTACACGCTGTTCCAGGTCTCCCCTTTTGGAAGTATAGTCCTGAAGAATTAATCCGATCACAGCCGTAAAAAATGCCCACAGCAGGAAACTTCCTTCCTGACCTGCGTAGAAAGTAGAAATCAGAAGTCCAAGAGAAAGATCGCTGCCGCTGTAATTGTAAATATATTTATACTGATACTGGTGTGTTAAAATTGCATGCAGTAAAAGAGCGGACGATGCGATTACAAGAACCGACGCCGCATGAAAACCGATACGCGCCATCTTAAGTGTATTCTGATACCCTTTGAATGTAAAATAATACATTACTGCCGAGAACACTCCCGCAAGCAATGCCAGAGTGAGTAATATATTGCCGATCATAAATTCTCCTGACTGCTAACTGTTTCAGCTAGCCTTTTGACCTGGTTGATCCTGATATTTCGAAGGACATTTTGTTAAGATATCCGTTGCATGAAAATTACCATCTTTAAATTTACCGGTAACTACGATGCTTGTCGAGGACTCGAAATTATTTGGTATGGCACCGTGATAATAAACTTTCATCTGATTACCATCGGTATCTTTCATGTAGAATGAGAAAAGATTGTTTGTTTTGTCTATCTCGTAATTCTTCTCTTTTACCCATGTACCGGTTGCTTTTACGGTTTTATCCGAGTTCATTATTTTTGAAAAACTCTGTTCGTATGAAACATTTGTCTGGGTAAAAAGGTAGATCATCACGGCGAGGAACACAACAATAATTCCTCCGCCGAACATATATTTATTTTTCATCTTTATTTCTCCTTTAGTTCTTTTTCGATTGCTTTAAGCCGTTTGTCTGTATTGAGCAGAAAGAAAAATATGCCCGCCCAGATGACAAGCACAATAAATAAAACAATGTATATAGAATTTTTTTCGAAAAATCCGAGTAGTCCGCTTTCCAATATAACCTCAATTTATTTTTTAGAAAGATTTTCTTGAATGATTATTGATTTCACCCTTAAAGTCCACATCCAGAAATACAGAATTGTAAATGCGGCAAGTGAAGTAAAAAATACCAAACGCATGCTTCCGTTCATTTTAAAATCCACCACGGGACTGGTGCCTGCCACTACTTTATTTGTGGTTGGGTCAATTTCAAGGGATCCGGGATGAAGCCCCATCATTATCCTTGGCATTATAAAGATGAAAAACGGAACAGTAAGAAAAGCGATTATCGAGTACACAGCCGAAAGCCGGGCCCGTTTATCTTCGTTCTCAATTGCCGATCTCAACGCAAAAAGGGAGCCGTAGATGAGCAGTAGTATGAAGATGCTGGTTTCGCGGGGATCCCAATTCCAAAATGATCCCCAATTAAATTTTGCCCAGATGGATCCTGTTACTGTTGCAAGAATTGTAAACATCATTCCCAGCTGCAGAGCGGCCGCAGATCGGGAATCGTCATCCAGATTTTTATTCCGTAAATATTTAATTCCATAAACCATCGCCATCAAAAATGCGAGAACGGAAAGCCAGGCTGTGGGCACATGGAAAAATATTATCTTCGCCTTCTCTTCAAGACCCGGGATTACCGGAAACTCCGTCCAGGAAGTTGGATGCTGGACTATAGGAAAAGAAATTCCCGTAATTATTACAAAGCACATAAGAACAAATAAAATAATTCTCCAGACCATGAGGGTTCTTTCTATTAAGTAGAATATTAATGAGATACTGCGACTCAAAAATAGGAAATTGAGTCTTGATATTCAAAGGATCAAAAAACCTCTTTAAATAAGAAATTTCAATTAAAAGAGATATTTTAGATCACAATTTTAGACTATTTTGAGAACAAATTAACACAGAATCCGTCTAACAAAACAAAAATCATCGGAATAGCGTGCCCGGATCGAATCCAATAAAAAGATTGTTTGATCTCTATACAAGCGACTTGAGCTATCAAGAGATAGAACGACTTATTAAACAAGAAGCCGGTGAGGTATATGAATTTTTTGCCAAGGAGATACCAAAACCCGATAAGAACAAAAGCAAGCTTAGACGTGGATTAATTTTTGGAAGAAGTCTTTTCAATGCGTTCATTTTAAAACTCACTCCTGCCCGAAGAGTATTTTATCTTGCGGCGATACTCTTTTTTATAGTCGGATACTATGGTCCCAACAATGCTTATCTCCTTCTCTCATTTATTATCCTTAACCTGCTAATCGCATTCGAACTTGCGGATAAACTTTCGGCCAAGGGGGAACTGGAAGTCGCTCAAAAAATTCAATCCGTATTGATTCCAAAACACTCGCCAAAGATTTTTAATTATGAAGTAGCTTCTTATTACGAGCCCGCACGCGAAGTAGGAGGAGATTATTTCGATCTCATTGAGACAAAAGAGAACGCTTTTCTTGTTGTGGGAGATATCTCCGGCAAAGGAATGGCTGCGGCATTGTATATGGTAAGAGCTCAGGCAATAATTCATATGCTCCTGGAAAATCTTTCGGCTGTTAAGGAGATCATAATTGATTTGAAGAAATATTTTTCCAAGAATTTGAAAAAAGAATATTTCTTAACACTCTCTATGGCCTCCATAGACAGAGAAGGAAGGGTAAAGATATGCAGAGCCGGACACATGCCCACCTTCTGGTACAAAAAACAGATTGACGACTTTGAGGTGATTTCTCCATCTGGAATTGCAATAGGTTTGAACGACCGGGGCATATTCGAAAAGACACTGGAGGAAATTTCAATTCAGCCATCCGAGAATGATATTTTATTTTTTTTCACAGACGGAATTTCGGAAGCGATGAATGAGCGTTTCCAGATGTTCGGCGAAGAAAGGATTAAACAAGTCATAAAAAAATATGCAGACAGGCCGGCAAGTGATATAAGAGCCATGCTTTTAACCTCATTGTCGCTCTTTCGCGGCACCGCTGCGCAGAATGACGATCTTACTTTCGTTATCCTAAAAGCCGATCAATTTTCCTCATAAATTTTAAATTCATCATCTTCCGGGCGCAATTCATCATACATTCTTTTTAGCGAATTGTATGCAGTTTCATTTCCTCGCTGTGAAGCCTGCCTGTAGAGGCGTATTGCAATACCCTTGTTCTCTTTAACTCCGAATCCCTTTTCGTAACAGTAGCCGAGTGCCGTCTGTGCAAGCACCGAACCTTCGTTAGATATTTGAGTAAGCGTTGAGATGTCTTCGGAAATATTTTTTGAACCCGGTTCAACAACATTAATGATCGCTATGCGGACCGCAGCTTCTTTGCTCCCCAGTTTTTGCGCCATGGACCAATATTCAACCGCCTTTGATTTATTTTTCTGAACAAGGGTACCGGTTGAATACAGCAAACCCATCTCTATCATAGATGGAATATGTTTTTTATCCACAGCTTTTTTAAGAAAATCCAGCGCCTGCTGATTTGAGATCTGGTTATCAAATCCGAGCGCAGATATTCCCGCCCATGCATACATTGCGTCCGGATCGCCTGCCGATACTCTTTCTTTGAGTTTATTAAAAAATTCTTTCGATTGCAGCAGTTCAAATAAATATTGGCCTGCTTTTAAAGAACCAAGCCTGTAAGCCCTCAGATAATTGAAGGCTGAAAGGACCAGATCTTTTTTAAAATTTACTCCGCCGGCATAAGCTCGCCCTGTAATTAAAATAGCCTCTGGACTTCCGCTTTCTGCGGCAAAGCCGAGTAATCCTAAAGCGCTCGAGTCTTTAGGCATTTTATCTGCGTTAAGATTATTAATTCCCAGATAATTTTTTAACTCATCCGGTTTTTTCTTTACGATTTCATTAATAATATCCGAATCTTTTTCTTTTTTATTATTCTTTTCGAAATCATAAAAATCCAAATCCCAGTTTGGATCCATCAATTGCGCGGCATCATCGGCGGGTTTAGTTAAATTTTGAATCTCCTTTTTGGAGAGGGAATCCTGCATTGGAGTAAATCCGCTTCTCAACAATTGCGCAATTGCCTCTTTTGCCGGTTCGTATTTTCCTGCGGCTGCCAATTTGAAATAATGATATGCCTTATTCAAATCTCTATTGCGCAGAAGATTATCCGTATAAGATAATCCAACCGCGAACTGAGCGTCGGGCAGACCGGAAGCCGCTGCAATTTTAAAATTCTGAAACGCTTCGAATGGATTCCAGGGAACACCGATGCCGTTATAAAGCATTATACCGTAATTAAACCTAGCTGCGGCAAGATTCTGATCGACGGCTTTTCTTATCCAGTAAATTGCCTTGGCTGTATCTGCATCAAATCCGGTTGCGGTTAAATAACGGAGTCCAAGTTCGTGCTGTGCGAAAGGATCGTTTCTGTTTGCTTCTGTAACTAAGAGATAACCGGCGATAAGCGAATAGGATGGATATTTCGCCTTTATCAGCGGATATTTTCTTGAAAAATTTTCTCTGAATGCCTCGCTGCGAGTTGAATCCTGTGCATATAGAGGAGTGAGGTAGAAGAGTAAGGTGAAGAACAGGGTTAAGGTTAAGGTTAAGGTTAAGGTTGAGGTTAAGGTAAAGGTTGAGGTTAAGGTTGAGTGTATGGAGCGCAATTTTTTACCGTTTGTAATTGTAGGAATAATATAAATTTTCAATTCTGGTGTTATACAGCAAAAGCAGGAGAGAGTTTCTTGAGCTGGAACGAATTCTAAGCGAGATCAGATCAGCCACTTTTTTAATATAAAATAATTTTTGCCGTCGTTGGAGAAATAGTCCATTTCGTCCATCAACTGTTTAATGATAAATAAACCCATTCCGCTCTCAGGCAAATTTTCTATATCAGCAGGATCAAAATCGAGATTTTTTACAGTTAAATTTTTGCGCGGTTGTCCTGAATCTACGATTTCGATCTCCAAAAAATTATTTTTTTTGCGGATGTTTATCTCTATGCTTTTGGTTGAATCTCCTGCGTACGAATGCTTAATTACATTGTTTAAAGCCTCCGTTAAACAAATTTCAACCGCATTGCAGAGATGTTCCTCGAACCTGTTTTCCGTAAGGTATTCTCTTATTTCACGGTTTACCTGGATAACATTTCCGTATTCGCTCGAAATTTTAAAATTCTGCTCTTTCAATAACCGCCCTACGATTTGCAAATCAAAATATAAAAAAGAGAGCGTAAAGACCAAAGTGTATAATCCTGGAAAGGACAAAATTTTGGATGGATTGCCTTAATTATTTATTCAAATCTGCTTCAGGGCAGACAAAATTATTTCAAATATGTCCCTGCCCCGAGAAAACGGTTAGAAAAGTGCGGTGTTGTGATTTCTAAAAAAGGCGGTAACTAGAGTTGCCGCCTTCTCAAAACAGATACGGAAATCTATACTATTTGTTACTTTCGGTCTTGCAGGAAGACAAACCGAAAGGAAGATAAGCGGGACAAAAACTAAACAAAGAGGTGAAAAGGAAAACAACTCCTATCAGTCCCCACCAGCTGCTAAAAATAAGGCCGGCAGCAATAATTGCTATTCCTAAAACTCCTCTTAAGATCCGGTCGATACCGCCAACGTTCTTTTTCATGCTTAACTCCTTGAATGATTTTATAATAAGATGCTGAATTAGGAAAAACGATTCGCTTCAATCATTTAAGAAAAATCATTTTCTTCACGATTTGGTTTATCCCGTCGGATAAAATGTAAAAATAGATCCCGGATGCCGAAGACATATTTTTAATATCATACACAAACTTATGCAATCCAGCCTGTTGAAAACCGTTAGAAAGTGCCGCCACTTTCCTTCCAAGCTGATCATAAACATTCAGAGAAACAAAAGCCGGGGCGGGCAGCTCAAAACTTATAACTGTGGAAGGATTGAACGGATTGGGAAAATTTTGATGAAGAATTATTTTATCCGGAAGAGAATTTTTTTGTTTTTCTATCCCCGTTACGAGCTTCGATTCAATGGCATTCCATAATTCAGTTCTTCCGTCGTCATATCCAAGAGCCCAAATGCCTATTCCTTTTAGTTTTTTTGTTAGAGCGAAATTTAATTTATCAGAGAGAGAATTTTCGTCATCGTACCATATCTGATTCCATCTTGTATCCTGCCATCTGATCCACGGAGTTCCTGAAACTATATCCCACATTTTTTGCCCGGAAGAATATTTTGGAATTATTTCATTGTAGCGCAGAACAGGCGCAACCCAATCATTACTGCTTCTTGCGGAATCATAAGGAGTTACCGATGCATAGGGACTTTGTGAATCTGTGCGCCAGTAATTTCCGTAATATGGAACTCCCAGAATTAATTTATCCGATTGCACATTTCCGTAGTACTGCTTGAATGAGTTAGTAATACTGGCCACTGCTCCGGTAAGAGGGGCAGAAGGTCCGGTTGTTGTACTGGAACTTCCGTAAAAGTCGTATCCCATAACAAATAGATAATCGCATGAATTCGACAGGGCGGTAAAATCCCAGCCGCCGTTATTAACTGCCGGGCTATCGAATGAGACCTCCACGTTATAAAGTGATTTTAAGTAATCACCAAGAGACTTCATAAAATTATTTATCAGCGTTCCTCTGTCAGACGCAAGAAGATTTTCAAAATCTATATTGATTCCTGCAAAATTATAAATCCTGATTGTATCAGCAATTTCCGCAAAAAGTTTATCCTGCATTTCGTTTACAGTGAGCAGCTTATGAATTTGAGCCGGGTCGAAGTTGGATACAGACATTACAAGTTTGATATTGTTATTTTTTGCCCGGTTAATAAGGTTTGTCCACGGCCAGTAAGGAGGGCTGCTCAAATTGCCTTCTCCGTCGCTCTGAAAAAATGCCACGGCAATATGAGTAAGCAGGTCGTATCTTAAGTTGTTGTAAGATCCCGAAGCATATTCCCACCATGGTAGAAATCCGATAACGGTTTTTTTTAGCGAACCCGCAGAATGTATTTTAAATATTTTTTCGGACTGCCGGACTGCATTTATATTCTCCAAATTTTCAAAACGAGAATAATAATCCGACTCAGACTGATGGAGAGAAATTTTATTTTGCGCCTGTAGAATGACTGCCAGGGAAAAAAATACAAAATAATATTTTTTCATAGCGGAAGATTTTAAGATCTACAGTGATATTTTAAAACAGCGCCTTCTTTTATGCTGTCTGTTCTTAAAAAATTTCCATTGCGCCTGAATTTTTGAATTTTCTTCAAGCTCGCGGTTGGTCTCAACTTTTTTGATTTTATTTCTTGCAAAAACATTATGGACTTCATTAATGAGCATCGCATTAACGCCTTTATTCTGAAGTTCAGGTTTTACAGCTGTGAGGTATAGATCCACATCAGGATTATTTTTCATGGCCGCAAATATATTTAGAAAGCCAAACGGGAATAATTTTCCTTTTGCTTTCTGAATTGCGCGCGACAATGAAGGCATTGTAATGCCGAATGCCACGACTTTATTGTTTTGATCCAGAATGATAGGCACATAATCAGGTTTGATAAATCCGAAATACGATTTTACATACATATCAATTTGTCTATCGGTCAGTTCCACAAATCCGAACAAATCTTTGTATGCCTCGTTTATGAGATAGAATATTTCTCTCGCATAAGGGAGCATCTCTTTTGCTCTTTTTACTTTCAGCAGATGAAGATTATTTCTTTGCGCAACGGCTTCGGCGATTCTGGAAACCTTTTCCGGCCCTGCAACATTCGGATCAAAATCGACGCTGAATTCTATCCAGTCGGCTTCTTTTTCAAATCCCATATTTTCCATATGAAGCGGATAATAAGCATGATTATAAATTGAGCCGAAAGTGCTGAGTTCGTTAAAACCTTCAACCAGCATTCCCTCGCCGTCAAAATCAGTAAAGCCGAGCGGGCCGTGCATTTTAGAAAGCCCCTTCTTTAGAGCCCATTCTTTAACTGCATTTATCAATGCCGCCGAAACTTCAACATCATCAATAAAATCGATCCAGCCGAAGCGCGCAGATCTCTGATTCCATTTTTGATTGTATCTATTATTTATTATTCCGGCAATTCTTCCTACAATTTTATCATCTTTGTAAGCGAGCCAATATTTCGCCTCGCAAAATTCGAAGGCGGGATTTTTTGCTTTTCGTAGAGTGTTAAGTTCATCAAAAATAAGAGGCGGCACCCAGCAATCATTATTTTTATAAATTGAGAAAGGGAATTTGACAAATTTTTTCAGGTCGGATTCCGTTATTACTTCTTTTACAAACACACCCATATGCTGTCCCGCTAATTATAACTTTAATTATGTGTGAATATAGTAAATAATAGGACTTATCACGAATGGAAATAAAAAACCCCGGCTGATTGCCGGGGCGTAAATAATTTCAGCTCAAGAATTAAAGCTCGTCATAGCCTTCTTCTATTCTGCGTTGTTTCTCCTGCTCCATCATTCTGGTTTTTGTGTCAACCAGACGATAGCTGATTCCAATATTCAGTGTTCTGGAATCGAAAGTTCTCTTATTAAGTATGAAATAATTGAGTCCCGTTGTTTCGGTATCGAATTTTCTTGAATTGAAAAGATCTGAAATGCGCATTGTTATTGAAAGCCTTCCGTCCAATAATTCTTTTCTCACCATCAGATCCATAGAGTACATTTCTTTGGTTTTAGTCTGAGCTGCAGAGCCGCCGAAGAACATACCTCCGCCGCCCATATCTCCGCCTCTGCCGCCAAAGCCGCCGGTATTTAACTGAATCGAAGGGGAAGTATAGAAAAACATCATCTGCAAGATGAATCCATCGGAGACGGTTATCATTGAGCTCAAACGCGCCATCCAGCTATTGCTGGAATTAGTGCCTCCTAGCGTGCCAAGATCTTCCACGCTGTTGTTGAAATATGAAACGCTTCCGTTCAATCTCATCCAATCTGTAACGGGAGAATTTCCTATCAGCTCAACGCCGTATGAAGAACCTTTGGAAATATTCTGGAATGTAGAATATGAAACTCCATTCGGCATTAGAGTGCTTATAGTGCTAATCAAATTCGTGCTCAGCTTGTAAAACAGATTTGTAACTATTGATGATTTTCCCAAAGTTTTTGTATAACCCAATTCCAAGGCGTTATGATACTGTGGTCTTAAATCAGGATTGCCTTTGAAAATATTGAGTGAATCGGATCTGTCTTCATACGGATTAAGCTGTCTGTTCTGCGGGCGGTCTATTCTTCTGCTGTAACTAAGTTGAATTTCATCAAGCGGATTAAAATTATAACGCAGGTGCACAGTAGGATAGACTTCAAAATATTTGCTTTCATAAGTCTGGTTTGTAACAAAGCTTTCACCTTTTACATAAACCTGCTCTGCTCTCAATCCGAATTGAGTGGTAAAATCGCCGAATGAATTGGATAAAATACCATAGAGCGCATGCACCTGTTCTTTATAGTTATAATTATTATTCACAAGGTTGCTAGTGCCGAATGATTGGGCAACAGGATTCCACAAAAAATAATCATTAGTCATAATCAAATCTTTTATCTGACTTCTGAAACCGGCTTCAATTCTTCCCCATCCGCCCAGCGGCTGAGTATAATTTGACTGAAGGAGCCAGAGTTTGTTGCTGTTGTCCGAAAGCGACCGCTGGATTGATGATGAACTCAACGGGAGAAAATACTGCTGTGTGATTTTGGAATCGCTTCCCATTGAACTTTGAGAATACATAATGTCTGCAGTAAGTTCATGCGAAATTGATTCATAAGTTTTTTTATAGCTGAGAGTATAATTGCCAGAACTGTTATTGCGGCTTCCGTCTGTGATTCTGTTGAACTGGCTTTGAATAAGAGCCGGATCCGAATAATTAAGATTTGTGATTGTACTGTTATTATTGAAGTCTCCGAATCTCCATTGACCCGAGAGAGTCACAAATTCTTTTTCCGCCAGATAATAATCCGCACCTAAGTTAACGCTGTGGTTATTCATAGTATTTTTAGAAAGATTATTCTGATCCAGAATAGAGATCTGATTTCCGGTAGGGGTAGGAAAATTTGATGTTCTAAAAGTTGAGCCGCCCCCGTTCATGTTAAAAAATCTACCGTCATAGCTGGAAAACACATTAAAATTATCTCCACGCAGATTCATGTTCAGTGATGAACTGTATCTCCCCTTTGTGCCGGCATTACCCATCAAGGTACCGTTAACGCCGATATTCGATTTCTTCTTCAAAATTATATTGATGATTCCGCCTGTTCCTTCAGGATCATACTTAGCGGAAGGATTAGTCACTATCTCGATTGATTCGATCTGACTAGCGGGAATCTGTGCGAGGACGTCTGAGCCGCTGAATCCGGCCAGTGCCGCAGGTCTTCCATCCACCAATACATTTATGTTGGAATTTCCTCGAACCGAAACTGCGCCGTCCGCATCAACATTCACGGATGGAACATTTTGCATAACATCCACAGCTGTTCCGCCGGAGTTAGCCATATTCTGATCGACTGTATAAACTTTTTTATCAAGATTGGCGGAGAGGGCATCGCGTTGCGCGTGTACAACCACTTCGTTCATATTAACATTTTTGGATCTTAATTTTATCGAGCCCAGATTGAACTGCGGTTTATTCGGCATTACAGTCAAAGAGTCGAATCTTTTCGTGTTATACCCTATATAAGAGATTTTCATGAAATATCTGCCGGGCATCATTTTACTTATTTCAAAACTTCCTTTTGAGGAAGTTACTCCGCCGTAAGCCACTGTGGAATCTCTCCATTTATAGATTACAACGTTTGCATACTCTATCGGTTCGGAGGTCTGGGCGTCAAGCACAGTTCCCGTTACTTTGCCTACGGGCTGCATCATAGAGGGATCAAATCTTCTTCCCTGCATATTTTGGGGCATATTCTGAGCAGATAATGAGATAAAAACAAAAACTGAAAAAAGAAAAGAGAAAAAAAGCCTTGCATTTGTTACGTGTTTCATCATTTGTTTCCATTCTATAATAATTTGAAAATATTTCTTAAAAAAAGCAGTGCAAGTTTATAAAAGGTTTAATTTAGATGTGGAGAACGGAATGAAAGTTGCTGCTATTTAACAATTTTTAACTAAAGAAAAGCCTGTGAATAAGAGAGGTTTCGCAATCAGCAGATAATTTTTTGTACCGAAAGAATATTTTTTACAGATCCGCTTCTCCCCTCTAATCGAACAACTAATAATACTTATTTGATGAGTAGAAGTTTTTTAACGAGCGATTGATTTTCAGTTCTCAGTTCGCAAAAATAAATTCCGCTGGGAAGATCGCTTGCATCAAAACGAATCTGATAGTTCCCTTCATTCTTAATTTCGTTCACTAAATCGGCAACGCATTGAGATAGAAGATTGTAGATTCGGATTCTTATTTTTGTTCTGTTTGGTACGGAATAATTTATTGTTGTAACAGGATTGAACGGATTAGGAAAGTTCTGCTCCAAGGAAACTGAGAAGATTTCAGTAAGTTCTACAGAAATTATAGAACTATATTCATAAGATCCGCCGGAATCGATCTGCTTAAGCCGGTAATTAAATTTTCTTCCATTCAACGGCATATCTGTGAACGAATAATATTTTACTGAATTGCTGTTCCCGTTTCCTTTTACAAATCCTATCTTCTGCCATTCAGATTCACCCGAGCCAGTGCTTCTTTCTATTTCAAATCCGTAATTATCTATTTCGGTTGCCGTTTCCCAGAATAAATTTACACTCTTCCCTTCTATACTTGCTGTAAAAGCTACGAGTTCAACGGGCAGCGGTGCGAGCGACCATGAGGTAGCTACCCGCACTCCGTCTATCTGCATATCACCCGATTTGGACTGCTGTCTGAATTGAATCTCGCCGATATTGGCGGCGTCAGTCCCGGTGGTTTGTTCGAGATCAGCGGCCGGCTCTGCTCCTGATAAAGAAGGATTAATCCATAGTCTGGCAGCATCAGCCCCGCTCTGAAATGTATAAGAAATAACTAATAGATAAGTAGTATTCACATCCAGTTCGGAGGAATGCCATGAAGGAGTTGAGGTGTTTAGCTTGCCTAATCCTAATCTAAATTTTGAAGAGAGAGACCCCTGTTTTACGAATATTGCGCATCTGTACGAATTTGATCCGCTCACTTTCAGATTAGCGAAATAATCTCCGTTAGATCCGCTTGTATCCATATCTGCTGTTGATGTCACATTCAGCAAAAAAGAAGCATAAACAACAATTCCGTTACCGGTTTGAGAAGTAAATGCTCTTAGTATTCCCGAACGGCCAGTTGCGCCTCCGTCTAAAACAATTTTGTTACCGATTCCGGATGAAGGATAATTTGAATAACTCAGACTGCCGGGTGTAATCTGAATATCTGTTGAACCGACAGGAAATTCGGTCCAGTTTGCAGTTACAACTGTTAATGTACCGGTTGTGTAATCAAAATTTTCATCAATCAGTTGCGCATGAAGCGAAACGCTTAATAAAAAAAGAATAAGAATGGACGTTTTCATATTTATCCTCCGCATATAAAAGCAGTTTTAAAATATTCCGAATATTTAAGGAGTATACCGGAGTTCTTATGCCTGTGGCGGAGAGATAAAGCGTATTTAAAAAGCGAGATGAAGCGTGTACTATTTCTGCTAAGCAAAACCCCGGAATAATTTTTCAACAGTTGAGTAAGCGAATAATCAAGAGGGCTATTTCTTCTCCCGGTTAAACTTAGCGAATGCTCCGATAAAAGTGAATATTTTTTTTTGCACTGGGGCCGCTATTGAAGACTTTATGTCTTTTGTTTAGATTTTGAGAAAAGAAAGAAGGGTGAATGTTTTTTTTCAAGAATTTTTTCCCGCTACTTTTAATTTCATTGTTTGCATTGTCGAATTGCGCAAACAAAAAAAATATACCCCAAGAAAATTTTCAAGAGAAGATTGAGAAGGATGAAACGATGAATAATAATTTAGATACAGCGACATTTGCAGCAGGATGTTTCTGGTGCACCGAAGCCGTGTTTCAAAGATTAAAGGGAGTAGTAAAAGTTGAGAGCGGATACAGCGGCGGTACTGTTCCAAATCCAACTTATGAAGCAGTTTGCACCGGCAGGACAGGTCATGCGGAGTGCACTCAAATTACTTTTGATCCTGCAGTAATTTCATTTTCAAATCTGCTGGAAGTATTCTGGAAGACTCACGATCCAACCACATTAAACAGGCAGGGAAACGATGCGGGGACTCAATACAGATCAGCTATTTTCTATCATAACGAAGTTCAAAAAGAGCTGGCAGAAAAGTACAAATCGCATCTTGATTCCGCCAAAATTTGGGATGCACCGATAGTGACAGAGATTGTTCCATTTAAAATATTTTACAAAGCGGAAGATTATCATCAGAATTACTACAACCGAAACGGGAACCAGCCGTACTGCAGTTTTGTGATAACGCCGAAGATCGAGAAGTTTGAAAAGATTTTTTCAGATAAGATTAAATAAATATCCCGGAGAGAAGTCACGCGTAATTTTTGCCGCGTGATTCTCCAGGATTATCTTAAACTCACAAATTATTTTTCCAGAATTCCAGCATT
This sequence comes from Bacteroidota bacterium, assembly GCA_021812705.1. Classification (GTDB taxonomy): domain Bacteria; phylum Bacteroidota; class Ignavibacteria; order Ignavibacteriales; family Melioribacteraceae; genus Fen-1258. The sequence continues at coordinate 34,413 of JAKAMT010000005.1, forward strand.
TTGTTGTAAAGATGAATCTGCGCTGGACGGTCGGATATTCCGTGCTGGCGCATCGGATAGATCATAAGGTCGAACATAATGTTCGCTTTAATCAGTTCATCCATAAATGCGTAGGCGTTCTGAATATGAACATTGTCGTCGTATGTGCCGTGGACAATCATAAGTCTTCCGTGAAGATTTTTAGCTCTCTTTACCATTGAAGTTTTTTCATACCCTTCTGGATTCATCTCCGGAGTTTTCATAACAGATTCTCCAAATTTTGAATCATAGAAACGCCAGTCGGATACGGCGGCGACTGCAATTCCGGCTTTAAATTCTTTTGAGCCGGTAAGAGCATTAAGAGTGAATGTTCCACCTCCGCTCCAGCCCCAAACACCGACTCTATCCGGATCGATATAGGATTGTTTTTTAAACCATTTTACTCCGTCCACCAAGTCGTTCAATTCAACATCAGCGCCTACCTGGCCGCTAATAAGGTTTTCCAATTTTTTGCTGATCGCCGCAGCGATTCTTGGATCTATTATTGCAACGAGAAAGCCGTTATCCAGCAGCACCTGGTCATAATAGACAGAGGGGCGCCAGCGGTTGAGAACTTGCGGTGCGGATGGGCCGCCGTAAACATAGACTATCAACGGATATTTTTTATTCGGATCAAAATCTTTAGGCTTCATTAGTTCGGCCGGAAGAGGAAATCCGTCGCGTGCAGGAATTGTAAACTGTTCGGGTCTCTGAAGGTCTAACGCGTTTAATTTTTCGGCGTCGTAGCTTCCCAGCTGTTTGATAAGGGTGCCGTCATTTTTGTACAGGGAAAGAACCGGCGGTGTTTTAATATTTGAGTAAGTGTCAAAATAATATTTTGAGTCGGGACTAAAATTGACGGCGTGGGTTCCTTCCTCTTTTGAAATCTGTTGCATTCCGGTGCCGTCGAATTTTATTTTGTAGAGATATTTTTCGGTAGCCGTTTTCTGCTGTCCCGTAAAATAGATTATTTGATTTTTGTCATCGAAACCGCAAATTGCTTTACGGACCCAGAAAGCAGAGCCGCCGCTAGCAACAACAGCCCAATCCCCTTTTGTGACCTGATTAATCAAAGTGCCGTCTGAAGAATATCTGTAAATGTGTGCATATCCGCTCCGTTCAGATACCCACAAAAATTCTTTTCCTCCTTTCATAAACTGAAGATCATCGGAGACATTTACCCAGCCGGGATCGGTTTCCTCCAGAATTAATTTTATTTTTCCTGTTGATCTGTCAGCAAAATGGAGAGAGAGGTGATCCTGCCATCTGTTCATAGTCTGCACTGCTATCTGTTTGCTGTCGGGCAGCCAGTTAACTCTTATTATATATTCATATTTATGATTTGAAAAATCCACCCATGTGGTCTTTGCGTTATCTATTTCTGCAATGCCGAGTTTAACAACGGGATTTTTTCCCCCGGTCTTTGGATATCTCTGTTTAATCACATTCGGAACAGCCGGTTTGAAATCCGAATAATAGATAAGACTTACGTCCGATTCATCAGTCTGAAGATATGCCAATGATTTGGAATCACCCGACCACCAGTAAGCAATGTCTTTTCTCCCAAAAACTTCTTCCCAATAAACCCAATCTAAAGTGCCGTTTAACAGCGTTTCTGTACCGTCTGTTGTTAATGCTTTTTCTTTTTTGTCCTGGAGGTTATAAATATAGATATTATTTGCGCGGATGTAAGCCAATAAATTTCCGTCTGGTGAGAAGCTGACATTTTTTTCTTCTTCTTTTGTATCTGTTAATCGCTGGAAAGATGCATCTTTTAGAGTGAGAAGAAAAATATCCCCTTCAAAAATATAAACGGCTTTCTCTCCGTTCTTATCAAAATTTGAGGGAGGCATCAGTCTCTGAGGCGATTTATCTCCGAGAAATGTTTTCAAATTCGAAAGAGCTTTCTCCAGATCCAAAACCGGTTTTGATTGTAAGGTAGACGGGTCAAGAAGATATACGAATTTATTGTCGCCGGATTTTTTTGAATCATAAATCATTGCCTTGCTGTCGGAGAGCCATTGAACGGAAGGGAGTTGTGTTATTGACGCCGCCTCGGGGGAATATCGCCATTCAATTGTAACTTTTTTCTTCTCCTGGGCATAAAGTGCCGCGGTAAAAAACAGTAGTGCCGCAAACATATTTATGACCAAGCGGTTCTTAAATATTTTCATTTTATTCTCCTGTAAATTTAAATTCATTTATAAACGATTTTCCAATCTATCTGTTTTGCCTGTTCCGAAACAATTTTAATTTCTCTCATTTGCCCCTCTTTAGAGGAACCAATAAATTTTACTCCCTCGCATAAAAATTCACTGAATGAAAAATTTTCCGGTTCATAGATATAGATCGAGTAGGGGTCATTTGCAACTAAATCCGACTTCCCCTCCAGCTCATTTTTATCCCAATGCAAATTCGCAATTTCCAATCCCCCGCATGAGATATGTCTGTTTGTCGCGATCAACTGGGGATGTTTTAGATATTCCCTTATTGAGAATATTTGGCAGTTGAATTTTTTATCAATGCCGCCAGGGACAAAACCGTTTAAAAATTTTCCAATAAATTTTTTACTCCAGAATTCAAAAACCAGAAATTCTTTTTCTTTGTCCAATCCGATTTTTGAAAAATCAATATAGTTTCTGCTTTCTCCCATTCTTCCGAGCACCACCCAGTTTCCGAAATTTCTGTTCAGTTCAAGGAGAAACAGATCGTACGGCGTAGCGCGGCTTGCATCAAAAACTCTCGCGCCGTCGCCGCTCATTTCATAGTCAACTCTGCTTAATTGATTTGAACGGGAGGGGTCGACATCATATATCTGAGTCGGACGCATCGAAAGCACAGGTATGGAACGAATGGCAGCTTCGGCGACCGGCGTATAATATTTCTCCGGATTGTCTGTGAGCATGAAGAGAGAGCCGGTTAATGAAACGGCGCTGCAGGATCTGTACGCTTCCCTTTCCGACAATTCAATGTGGTCGGGATCGTTTTTCCAAATTACATTATTGAATGAATTATACTGTGCTAGCGACTCCCATCCGAATCCGTCGCCGCCTATTCTGCATCCGTCAACCAATCCTATCAATTCAGGACGTATTCCCCAGCATGCAAGCAGAAAAGATTCTTTAGTTTCTTTCCTCACGGATTTCACGATATCCCTGAATACTTCAACGCGGTCAAGATTTTTATTTTTGAAATATTCGCTGTAGCTGTTGTATCCTTCATAACGCAAATGGCGCAGTGCGTCGAGCTTAAAATAGTTCCATCCCATTTCTTTAAAGCCGCTGTAGACCGGTGATATCAATTTTTCAAGTGTAGCTTTATTCGAGCCGTCCATAATATAACCGACCCATCTACCGTAAGCGGGATTGCTTTCCGCATCGGGCACAAAATAATTTTTATATTTGAACGCAGCTTCTTTATCGGCAAAGCTAACATTCGTCCAGATTCCTGGTATTAATCCCTTGCCGGAAATATATTGAGCAAGATTTTTCATGCCCGATGGAAATTTCTTATTTCCATTCAGCCAGGTCTCCGGCATTCCGATAGGATTTTTCTGGTAACCGTCATCTATCTGAATATATTCCGCGCCGAACGGTTTTAATTTTTCAGAAATTACATCGGCCGCATGATGAATTTTTTCTTCGTCAATCTTGTCAAAATAAGCGAACCAGGAACACCATCCGGCCACGGATTTATCCCACACTTTATAATTCCACGGTTCAAAATATTTTAATCCCCTGTGCTTCTGATAAAATCTTGGTCTGAATCTGATGGGAATTTCAGTTCCCGTAATTTTGATTCTGAAAATATTTTTCGACTCTGACGATTCAACAGGTTCGATCTTTACATTCGCCGGATAATCGACAGAGAGGACAAAATCAAATTTGCGGTCATAGAGAGCTCGATTTAAAAGACTGCGGCTCAAACCGCTTGAATTGCGGACGAAATCGTCATCGTCATTTATCTTCCTGTCAACCTCGCACGGAAATGATTCTTTCGTCCCTTCAATTATTCCTGTAAGAGTAACGGGCTTTCTGCTTTTCGCAGTAAATATGAAAAGCTGATTTACAATTTCATTATCGCTTCCCGAAACTTCCCTGCAGACGATCTCCTCATTCTCAGAAAAATTTCCTTTAAGAACTGAAGAACCGTTATAAGATATTTCAACGAAATTCTTTTTCAACTCCATTTTCGAAAATGAATTGGGCGGAACCGGCGATTGTGCCGGCTGACCAAAGATCACCCCGTTAATGAGCGAAAGAATTAATAGATATTTTTTCATTCGAGCCTCTAAAAATTAGCGGATAGGTGCAGGCCAAGAAGGCAAGCTCAAATGCCCCTCCTCATCAACTGATTGAACAGCGAAGAAATAATTATCTTTTGAATACGGAAGTGTAATTTCATTCTTTTCGGTGAAAAATTTCTTCTCCCACATCGGCTGGAATGTTTCTCTCATTAGAATGAAATATCCTTGCGGTGATTTGCCCGCGGGAGATTTCCATTTAAGAGTTGTGGAATTTCCGAGTCCGCTTACTACTATACCTGTATTAACAGGCTGCTGCGGCGCTAAAGCCAGACTGCTCAATACCGCCGCGTTTATTGATGCAATCTTTCGTGCATATTCAAAGTCCACGAACTCGGGGAGGTCGCCGAATTTCATTCCATTTTCGTCTCTCACATTCTGATGCTGATAGTCGTAGTTCTCATTCATTTCGCAAAAGCGGACTGCGGTGAATCCCTGCCTGTTAAACGGCGTATGGTCTCCGCCGCGCAGAAAGCGGTCGTTGCGGTAAATCAATTTAACTTCGATCTGATCCACATATTTTTCGCCCACTTCTTTTATGTACCGGGCTAGCTGGCGCGAGGGGCTGTCATTTTCAGCATTTGTAGACTGCCGTAAAACTTTTGCCGCATCCGTTTCAGACGCGGGAATGGATTCACTGAAGACACGCACATGCAGATTGTCTTTTAAAAGAGTTTCATTTGAAAATGAATTTCCGATCATATCATTGTTCAGCATCGCCACAACATTCCAATTCTCTTCTCTGGCTTTCTTTGCCAGAAAAGTAGAACCGTTCAATCCCTGTTCCTCTCCGGAGAATGCAACAAAAACAATTGTGCACGGAAATTTTTGCGGGCTCATAACCCGCACCAGTTCAATAACCGCAGAAACGCCGGATGCGTCATCATTTGCGCCAGGTGCAGTTCCAACAGAATCATTCGCCTCGCCGTTTCGTGAATCGAGATGGCCGCCTACAATGAATACCCTTTTATCTTCAGGATCGGTTCCCTTTAAAACTGCTATTACGTTTGTTAAAACCGTTTTCCGGGTCACCCTTCTGCCGTCCGGCTCAAGAATAAGCGTATCCAATCTGACGCTCAATCTTCCGCCTGCCTGTGGAATATTTTTTTCGAATTCGCTCTTAACATAATTGCATGCAGCCCCAATTCCTTTTTCTTTGTCATTCCTTGTACTTAATGTGTGGCGCGTTTTAAAACCCACCATATTTCTCACATATTTTTCAAGATTGCCAGATGAAATCCCGTTCACAATGGCGCTGATCTTTGCGTCCCGCCCGGCGGCTAAATTCTGTGCTTCCATCTTAATAATTGAGCCGGATACCGCCAGGATCACAAAAAGTGCAAGTAAATATTTTTTCATTTTTTCTCCCGATGAAGATGCTTTTTAAAGAACTCAATTACAAAATAAGCCAATTTTGTTAGTAAGGAAAGCCGCCGTTTCTATTTTTCAATTCGCAATAAATATCTTTGAGCAATAAATGATTAAAGCTATTTTGTATTGTGTTAATCAAAAAAACAGGTGACAAAATGAGAAAGTTGTTATCTATTCCCTTTGCAGTTCTGCTTTTTTTCAATTCAACAATCGCTCAAAACAGTCAGACAGTCAATTTTACTGAAGGATGGAAATTTAAAACGGGAGACAGCGCGGAATATTCTCTGCCCGGACTAAATGATTCGGACTGGGAGAAGATAAAAATCGATAGGAACTGGGAAGATCAGAGTCATGACAATTACGACGGTTTTGCATGGTACAGAATTAAGATATTAATTCCATCTACTTTGAAAGAGGGAGCATTCTTAAAAGATTCGATAAAAATATTTTTAGGCAAGATTGACGATTATGATCAGGCATTCATCAACGGAAAAATTTTCGGTGTTAACGGAAAGAATGTGAGAGCCGATTACAAGTCGGACGAAAATTTTATTCACGAGAGTCCGATTCCATGGAACAAGAACAGGGATTATGTTTTATCTGTGAATGATGATAGGATTCTTTGGGATGAAGAGAACGTAATTGCAGTCCGCGTTTATGATCAGGGCGGTGCCGGCGGGATGTTCAGCGGCGGCGCATATGCCAGCATGATCGATCTTAACGAATATCTCAAATGCGATTATGCAAAGACCCAGCTCAACCTTAAAGGAAATATTATTTCTAAATCCTTCTCACTCAGCAATGTTTCAGCTCTTTATCCTATTAAAGGTGAATTTAGAATAAAAGCTTCGGATAAGATTGACGGCAAAATATATTTTGAAAAATCTTTCGGTGCTGATTTAAAACCGGGCGGAATGCAGAACTATTCATATTCATTCAACGGAAAAAACAGACCGGTTTCTGTAAAATATATTTTTGAATACTCGCAAAGCAAAGCGGTGACGGAATTTTCTGAAGACGCTCCATACATATTAACACCGAAGGAATCGCCGCTTCCCAAGATCAACGGGGCAAAGGTTTACGGTCAAAGATCCAATATGCCGTTTCTTTTTGCCATTGCCGCTTCCGGAAACAGACCGATGAGCTTTGATGCTGTTAACCTGCCGCCGGGATTAAAACTTGACAGGAAAAACGGAATTATCAGCGGCAAAGTTGCGGAGGCGGGGATATATAAAGTAGGACTGACTGCAAAAAATAAACTCGGTTCTGCAAAAAGTGTTTTAAAAATAATCATCGGCAATAAAATTGCACTCACTCCTCCGATGGGCTGGAACAGTTGGAATGTATGGGGATTGACGGTCGATCAGAATAAAGTAATCGCTTCTGCAAAAGTTTATAAAGAGAAAGGACTTATAAATCACGGATGGAGTTTTATCAACATAGATGACGGCTGGGAGATTCCCGGAAGGTCACCCGATCTGAAAAGAGATGCTGCAGGAAATATTTTATGCAATTCAAAATTTCCTGACATGAAGGCATTGGGAGACAGCATACACGCGCTTGGATTGAAATTCGGAATTTACAGTTCACCCGGAACGCTTACATGCGGAGGCTACACAGCGAGCTATCAGCAAGAAATAAATGATGCGCGCTCTTATGCATCGTGGGGAATTGACTACTTAAAATATGACTGGTGTTCATACGACCGTATCGCGAAAGATCATTCATTGACGGAACTTAAAAAACCGTATCTGGTGATGAGAGATGCGCTTGATAATGTGGATCGTGATATTGTCTACAGTTTGTGCCAATACGGAATGGGAAAAGTTTGGGAATGGGGCGAAAGTGTCGGCGGAAATTTATGGCGAACTACAGGAGACATAACCGATACATGGGAAAGCCTAAAAGAGATAGGCTTCAGCCAGAAAGTGAACGCAAAGTTTGCACGGCCGGGGGCATGGAACGATCCTGATATGCTTATAGTCGGATGGGTGGGCTGGGGACCGAGCCTCCACCCAACCAGGCTTACGCCTGATGAGCAATACACTCACATAAGTTTGTGGAGCCTGTTATCAGCACCTCTTTTGATCGGATGTGATCTTACCCGGCTGGACGAGTTTACACTAAACCTGCTCACCAACGACGAAGTGATAGCTCTCAATCAGGATCCGCTTGGCAAACAGGCGATTCAGAAATATGACAAGGATGGCATTCAAATATGGATAAAGGATTTAGAGGATGGAAGCAAAGCGGTGGGAATTTTTAATCTCGGCACTGCAGCGCAAAAATTTTCTTTCAACTTTTCAGATTTCAATCTGCCCAGTAGATTAATGGTGCGCGATTTGTGGAGGCAAAAAGATCTCGGCTCATTCGGCGGAAAATTCGAAACTGCGATTGCATCCCACGGAGTCACTCTTATCAAGCTGCAGACAAATTAATTTAAAATAAAATCTCCCGTCGGAAAAAGATGGGAGATTTTTAAAATAGATTTATCTCTGCTTTCTGCCAGGTCCGATCTTTTCTTTCAGTAGTTTTGTATGAAAGCTGTCGATTTTGTGAACATAATTAATTGTTTCTTCATGTCTCCAGCCGCGGACTTCGGGTGCAATCTGCTTAATATTCTGCCAGGCGTTATGATCCAAATTTTTGTCCTTAGCTTTTGACTGGGCTTTCATTATTGTGCCGCGGCCCGCGTTGTAGCTTCCGAAAGTGAATCGCTGTTTTTCTGAATCGGGAGAAATTTCTTTCCAGTTATTCCACAGGATCCGGTCGTAATAAATTCCGCCGGCAATATTCCATTCGGGATCATTAATGTTCTGGAAATCGGGATTGCGGCTTTGAATCTCCGCGAATGTTGAAGGCATCAGCTGCATCAGGCCATGCGCGCCGACCTGGCTTTCCGCATCGGGTGAAAGACCGCTTTCGGCTATCCCCTGTGCTTTGAATATTTTCCAGTCGAATCCCGGTCCGAAAAATCTTTTACTGTATTTGCGGAAGGTATCGTCATACTTCGATTGAGAATTCTGAGCAGCCAATTCGAGTGTAAAGAGAAACAGAACAAAAAGTACAAAACCCCGTTTCAATTTAGTGAACCGCCGATTATGATCGCTATCGCAATAAATAACGCGGCGATGAAAATAGATACAGCGATATTCCCCTTTTTCAGTTCATCTTCGAAATTGATCTTCGGCGATAATTTATCGAATGCTTTGTAGGAGAGAAACATCAGCACAACACCCAGCGCCGCGTAGAAAAAATTGATTCCGATAATACTCCACTCCATTTTTAACTCCGTTAATGTTACATTGAACTTAATTAAATAAACAATTCAAATTCAAGTAGAATCATTTTAGGAAAGTGGAATCGGAATCAGCTCTCGTCCGCCGGATTTATTTCTTCATTCAATTTAGGATGCGAAACAATTCTTGCCTGAACAAAGAACAAAAGATTCTCGGCAATATTTGTTGCATGGTCTGCAAGGCGTTCTATATTTCTGGTCAGCACAATCAGGTGCGAACACGGTTCAACAAGAGACGGGTTTTTCTGCATCTTATCCACAAGGAATTTGAAGATAAGTTTGTTCAGAGTGTCAACTTTATCATCGCTTACAAGAACAGCATCAGACAGTTCAACATTGCCGTTGATAAAGGAATCGATTGCCTTCTTCAGCATTTCTTTTGATTCCCGGCCCATTTCTAATATCTGCGATTCTTCAATGAGTGAATGATATTCGCCCGTTTTTTTCACTCTTTGAGAAATGTTAACCGCTATATCTCCGCATCTTTCCAGTTGTTTGTTTATCATAAGCGCGGAAATTATAAATCTCAAATCTCCGGCGACCGGCTGAAAGAGAGCAAGGATATTTTCACACTGGAGAGTTATAAGATTATCATAAGCGTCAATTTCTTTATCTTTAGCTTTGATCCCCTTGCAAAGTTCAACGTTGCCGGTCTCCAAAGCGCGGAATGCCTGATCAACCTGCTCGTCAACCAGTGATGCCATTTTAACGAGATTGGTTTTGAGTTTGGTAATCTCGTTTGAAAAATATTCTTTCATTTCATACTCCTTATTAAATTATCCGAACCGTCCTCGTATATAATCCTCGGTCTGCTGTTTTTCCGGGGATGTAAACATTTTTTTTGTATCGGAGAACTCGATCAGTTCCCCCATATAAAAAAATGCGGTATAGTCGCTTACGCGGGCAGCCTGCTGCATATTATGCGTCACAATAATTATTGTGTAATTATTTTTCAGTTCAAAAATCAGATCTTCTATTTTTGTGGTTGAAATCGGATCGAGAGCGCTTGCCGGTTCATCCATAAGAATAACTTCGGGATTGACTGCGAGTGTTCTTGCGATACATAACCTTTGCTGCTGTCCGCCTGAAATGTTAACGCCGGAGTCATTCAGATTATTTTTAACTTCGTCCCACAATGCGGCCTGCTTCAAGCATTTTTCCACAATCGGCGCTATCTCTTTTTTATTCCGGATTCCGTTTAATCTCAAACCCGCAGCTACATTATTGAATATAGACATCGAAGGAAAGGGATTAGGTTTTTGAAAAACCATTCCGATTCTTTTACGAAGCAGAACGGGATCAATTTTAGTAAGATCCTCCCGGTCCAGAAAAACAGATCCTTTGATAGTGCCACCCACCACTTCATGCATTCTATTCAAACTTCTTAAAAATGTTGATTTACCGCATCCGGAAGGACCGATAATAGCCACAACCTTGTTTTTAGGAATCTCCAATGATACATTTTTCAGAACCTGGTTCTTGCCG
>JAKAMT010000096.1 GCA_021812705.1 Bacteroidota bacterium
ATTTAAAATTGAGTCAAAAATCTTTTATCGTTATCAAATAAAATTCTTATGTCCCCTATTCCGTATTTAAGCATAGCGGTTCTTTCAACGCCCATTCCGAACGCGTAGCCGGTATATTTCTCGGGATCTATGCCAACATTGCGAAGTACATTAGGATCCACCATTCCGCAACCAAGAACTTCTAGCCAGCGGCCGCTTTTCCCTTTCGGCTGCCACCAGACATCCATCTCAGCGCTCGGTTCTGTGAACGGGAAGAAACTTGCTCTAAACCGGTATTTCACATCCTGGCCGTAGAACTGTTTTGCGAATGCCACCAGTGTTCCTTTAAGTTCCGCGAACGTAACATCCGTATCTACATATAAGCCTTCAACCTGATGGAACAGGCAGTAGCTTTTTGCGCTTATGGCTTCATTGCGAAAAACTTTGCCCGGCATAATAGCTCTAAGGGGCGGTTTCTTTTCAGTCATCAAACGCACCTGAACAGGAGACGTGTGGGTTCTGAGAAGAAATTTTTCAGTTACAAAAAATGTATCCTGCATGTCCCGCGCGGGATGATCCGGCGCGAAATTCAAAGCTTCAAAATTATTGTAGTCGGATTCGAGTTCCGGTCCTTCGTGGACAGAGAAACCGAGTCCCCTGAATATATTTTTTATCTCATCAAGAGTCTGAGTGAGGATATGCTTGCTTCCGATTGTATGGAGTCTGCCCGGGAGTGAGAGGTCCAAAAATTTTTCTGATGCGGAATTATTTTCTTTCAGTTTTTCCTGCATCTCGTCGAATTTAGACTGAGTATGAATTTTGAGTTTATTGAGAGCCTGGCCTACTTTTGGTTTTTCCTCTTTAGGAACATCTTTAAGCGATTCAAACAGTTGAGATACAGTTCCTTTGCGGCTCAGATATTTAATTCGCAGATCTTCGAGAGATGAGAGGTTGTTAATCTTGAGCAGGTCGTCATCAAAATTTTTCCGGGTTTCATCAATTTTATTAATCATTTCTGCTTTCCCGAGAGCCCGCGGCAAGTTAAGCAGAGCGGGCAGTTTAAAAAAATTCCCTCCCGAACATTTTAAAAAAGTTCAGGAGGGAGAAAATTAATTGATAGCAAATTTTACTATATCAGAAAAAGCCTGGGGATTTTCAACCGCCATACTTGCTAATAATTTTCTGTTGATTGTAATACCTTTCTTATTGAGGGCACTGATGAGACGAGAATATGTTGTTCCGTTCAAGCGGGCTGCAGCATTAATTCTAATAATCCAGAGTGAGCGGTATTCACGTTTTTTGAGTTTGCGGTCGCGGTAAGCGTGCTGCAAACCTTTTTCGACTGCGGTTTTAGCAATGGTATACACATTGCCGCGGGCACCCCAGTAGCCCTTCGCCATTTTAAGAACTTTTTTACGCTTTGCTTTTGAAGCAGCGTGATTTACTGACCTTGGCATGGTTCTACTTCTCCTTATTGAATCATAATTGATATACGCTTCTGTTCCGACTTAGAAACGAGTGTGGATTTTCTCAATCCTCTTTTTCTCTTTGTGGATTTAGAAGTTAGTATGTGTGATTTAAAAGCTTTATTTCTTTTTACTTTTCCGGATGCGGTTTTGCGAAAAGTTTTTGCCGCACCGCGATTGCTTTTCATTTTTGGCATTTGTTCACCTGTTTATTTTTTCTTTTTACTTTTAGCCGGTGCTAATATAGCGTGCATTGCTCTTCCTTCGAATTTCGGTTCCTGTTCAATTTTTGCCACGTCAGATAACCGTTCAAGGAATTTTTTAAGTAATGTTTCTCCAATTTCGGTATAAGCTAATTCTCTTCCCTTAAATATAACCGAAACTTTAACCTTATCTCCATCCTCAATAAAATTTATCGCATGCCGCGCTTTAAAATCGAAATCATGTGTATCGGTGTTGGGATGAAGTCTGATCTCCTTTAATACGCTGACCTGCTGTTTCTTCTTCTGAAGTTTTTCTTTCTTCTGAAGTTCATACGAAAACTTTCCGTAATCGATGATCTTACAGACCGGCGGAGTTGCCTGTGGAGCAATTTCAACAAGATCCATCTGAGCTTCTTCAGCTCTTCTTAACGCTTCTCTTACCGGTACAACTCCAATAGCCTCGCCATCGGGTCCAATGAGTCTAACTTCCGGAATCCGAATTTCCTGGTTGACTCGATATTTTATTTGAGTGATGGAATACCTCTCTTAATTCTGATTAATTCTGTTATTTATCTCTTCAGTAATTGCATTTATAAAATCTTGCAGCTTCACGCTTCCTTTATCGCCCAATTTATGCTGGCGCACCGAAACAGAATCGGATTCTTTCTCTTTCTCTCCTACAATCAGCATATAAGGGACTTTCTGAGTTTCCCAATCGCGTATCTTGTAGCCGATCTTTTCATTACGTTCATCGAGTTCGACAATAATATTTTTTGCTTTCAGTTCATCTGCAACTTTTTTTCCGTATTCAACATAGTTCTGTGAAACAGGAATAACTGCTACCTGAACCGGAGCGAGCCACGTAGGGAATGCACCGCCGTAATGCTCAATAAGAATTCCCATGAATCTTTCTATAGATCCGAGCAGAGCTCTGTGAACCATATAAGGACGATGCTCTTTTCCGTCTTCGCCAATATAATGAAGATCGAAACGTTCTGGTAATGTAAAATCAAACTGAATTGTGCTCAACTGCCATTCGCGGTTAAGCGCGTCTTTAATTTTTATGTCAATCTTCGGTCCGTAGAAAGCTCCCCCTCCTTCATCCATTTCATAAGGGAGATTTTCTCTTTCCATCGCATGCTTGATAAGATTGATAGCTTTATCCCAATCGTTATCTTCGCCTACAGCTTTTTCAGGCTTTGTTGCCACGTAAAATTTAAGATCGTTAAACCCGAATGCTCTCAGGATCGAAATCGAGAATCGTACAACTTCTATAATCTCATCTTCAATCTGTTCCTGCGCGCAGAAGATGTGCGCATCATCCTGTGTAAAACCGCGCACTCTGAGCAGGCCGTGAAGCACGCCGCTCTTTTCGTATCTGTAAACAGTTCCAAGTTCCGCCCATCGCAGCGGCAGATCCCTGTATGAACGGAGTTTTGATTTATAGATCATTATATGGAACGGGCAGTTCATCGGTTTGATGAAATAGTCCTGATCGTCAACTTTCATCGGCGCATACATATTCTCTTTATATGTAACCAAGTGGCCGCTTGTTTCCCAGAGCCAGCTTTTTCCCATGTGAGGAGAATATAAAAGATCATAACCGTTCTGAAAATGCTGTCCTCTCCAGAAAGTTTCAATATTGTTTCTGATGCGTGCGCCTTTCGGATGCCAGTAGATCAATCCTGCGCCGGCTTCTTCATGAATGCTGAATAGATCCAACTGCTTGCCAAGTTTGCGGTGATCCCGTTTTTTGGCTTCTTCAAGAAAAACGAGATAATCATCGAGCATTTTTTTCTTCGGGAAAGAGATCCCGTAGATGCGCTGCATTCTTTTATTCTTTTCGTCGCCGCGCCAGTATGAACCGGAGACAGTAAGAAGTTTTACAAATTTTATTTTTCCCGCATCCGGAACGTGAGGACCTGTGCAAAGATCTGTAAAGTCGCCCTCATCATAAATGCTGATAACGGCTTCCGGGTCTAGTTCTGAGATAATTTCGAGTTTATAATTATCCCCTTTCTTCTCAAAAAATTTCACCGCGTCGGTTTTAGGAAGCTCTGTTCTCTTGAAAGGATTTTTCTGCTGGGCAATCTCCATCATCTTCTTTTCAATTTTAATCAGATCTTCTTCCGTAAGAGCGGTATTGATATCGATGTCATAATAAAATCCGGCATCAATTGCAGGACCGACACCGAACTTTGCTTCCGGATAAAGCGCCTGAATAGCGTGCGCCATCAGGTGAGAAGTTGAATGCCAGTAAGTTTCTTTTCCCTGTTCATCATCAAATGTGAAGAGATGGAGAGAAGAATCCTGATTAATTTTTGTCGAAAGATCGGCAGTATTTCCGTTAATCTTTGCAACAAGCGCGTCGTCTGCCAAACGGTTGGAAATTGATTTAGCAATTTCGAAAGGAGTGATTCCTTTATCGAATTCTCTTTCCGAGCCGTCCGGGAATTTTATTTTTATCTTTTCCATATTCATAAAAAAAATCGGAGTGCACTCCGAATTAGTGTGGGTTCTATAGGATTCGAACCTATGACCTTCTGCACGTCAAGCAGACGCTCTAACCAAACTGAGCTAAGAACCCGTGCAATTCATTTTGTCATTTTTTTGAACCCAAGTCAAAAAATTTTGTACCGAGGGCCGGACTCGAACCGGCACGGGTGTGACCACCCACAGGATTTTAAGTCCTGTGCGTCTACCAATTCCGCCACCCCGGCAGATAAAAAAATCTGAATAATCTTTCTAAAAATGATAAACTTAAAATCGGCACTTCTTGTCCGCCGCAGGCGGATTCCGCCACCCCGGCAAGAAATGCGGTGCAAATATATGCTTTTTTTTCCATTTAGAGCAAATAGATGCAGTTAAAAGTTAATAGGTAAGAGTTAATAGTGCGAAATTTATAGGATATAGTGAATCGCTTTTCTAAAATGACGAATCTTCATTTTCGCTCGAATTTTATTATTCGGCATATTTTACATATTTCCTGTCCCGAGTTTCACCCAAACCTATTTATTATTAAGCAATTTCAATTTTTCGCTTTCAAATAAGCGAGCAACTGCGTTAAGGATTTATTCTCAAAACCGAATTTAATCTCCTTGAAGCCTTTTCCATAAACCGGATCCGGATCATTTTCTATTAATTTAATGAAATCATTCTTTTTGCTATTCGAGAGAGAATTGAGATATAGATATGAGATATAATTGCAGCTCCCCTCTTTAATCTTATCCGGAAGTTTTTCGGAACAATTTTCTGTCATCCATGCATGCATAAGCTCATGTGCGAGAGTGGCTTCCATTGAAAGATAGTGCGTGCCGTTCAGAATGTAAATTGTATGATTGTAGAGTTTACTTACTAATTTATCGTTCAGAAAATTCGATTTAGTCTCGGAATCACAAAAGCCCTGAGTATTATCGCTGAATGAGGATGACCTTTTCTTCAATTCAATACGGTCTACTCCGATTGCTTTAATATTTTTCCCATTAATATTAATTCCAAATGAATTCAATTTAGAGATTACTTTTTTAAACATCTCATTGATCTGATACTGTTCACTTACTGATTCTAAAAAACAGAGCATGCAAATATTTCTTCCGTCACTGTATCTTTTACCGCCGCGCGTTAAATTCTGGCAAATCAGTCTTTTGCAGCAGTCGCATTTTGAAAGTTCGGCTGAATGTGCCGGATGATATTTATTCCCGTAAATATCCACACTGAATTTATCTTTAAGAGGCAGCGAACAGACCGAACATTTTGGCAGAACATTTTTCTCATAACATTCCGGATGATATTTCTTGCCCGTGCTAACGATATATTCATCCTCAAGAAGTTTTCCGCAATAAGCGCACGTCAATCCTTCATTTTGTTTGTAGCAATCGGGATGATAAAATTTATCGTCTTTTTCATTGTATCCGCCCGAAATAATCTTGCCGCAGTATGCGCATAAAAAATGTTCGGGATGGAAAAAAGATTTACCTGCGCTTATGATAGTACCGGGAATTGATTTACCGCAATAGCTGCAAACAGGACGGGATTGTGAATTTGCAGGAACCGGGCAGAGCAGCAGGAAAATAAAAAACAGATGTGCCGTATTCCGAAATTGCCTATAATCGTACAGATATTTCATTCAGTATTTTATAAATATTATAAAATATTTCACTTCGAATTTCTTACCACTCTGAATCCCACATTTGTGGCTCTTGCAAACTGGCTGGTAAAATTTCTGTAGAATACGCGATTGAAAATCTGGTCATCAGTCCAACTGCCTCCCCGCGAAACTCTTGTTTGTCCCTGCGCCGGACCCGTTGGATTGAGCTGAGCAGAGGATGAATAATAATTTGCATCAAAATAATCCCAGCACAATTCCCAGACATTTCCGCTCATGTCATAAATTCCTAATTCGTTGGGAAGTTTGGTACCTACATTATGTGTAATATTTTCGGAATAAGTATAAAACCAGCCTACTTCTTTCAGATCCGGACCGCCGGAATATTTTGTATTCTTGCTCAGATTTCCTCCGCGGGCAGCATACTCCCATTCCGCTTCTGTAGGAAGGCGGTATCCGTTTGCATTGAAATCACAAGTGACGATCCCATTCACTGTCTTATAGCAGGTATTAAGTCCTTCGAGAACACTTCTTGAGTTGCAGTAATTTACCGCATCATTCCATGATACAGATTCAACAGGATTTTTTTCTCCCCAGAATTTTGCCGGATCTGTGCCGATAATCTGAGTCCATTCTTTCTGCGTAACTTCATATTTGGAAATCATAAAATCGGAAAGCGTAACTGTATGAACCGGCTTTTCATTTATGAAACCGTCGCCGAAACCATCTCCCATTTGAAAAGATCCTCCTTTAACTGCGATCATTTCCACCGGAGTTAATTTGATAAGTCTGTATTCATAACCGGTTGATTTATTCAAATCGATGAAAATATTTTCGAGTTTAAGGCAGAAACCGGGTACTGTAAAAGTAGCCGCGCTTGTTCCTATCGCAATATTATTTAATTGGAATGTCCCGTCGTTATTAGTAAAAACCGATGAATTGTATTTATCAATAACAATTTTAACATTGCCTATTCCCTGCCCGGATTCATCATCAACAACTTTCCCGGAGACAGACACCAACCATCTTAAAATTACAGATAGATCCGTAACTTCCTTTTCCTTCAGCAAAACGTTAGAAACTTCTGTCCTGTAGCCATTCTTTTCAGCATAAACTTTATATGAGCCCGTATTGATTTTGCTTATGATGAAATGCCCGTTCTGATCGGTAGTTACATTTTCCGAGACGGGGTCGGTATAAATTTTTACATCCTTCAGGGGAGCCTGGAAGAAATCGGAAACCGTTCCGGTTAATTGAGCATCCGGTCTGGAATCTACCGGCACGGAATTTTTTGAACATGAAATTATTATCAGTGATATAAAAGTGAAAAGAAACGCGTTAAGATATTTCATAGTAGTCACAATAAATTGATTAATGTACCGCGAAAATATAATATTTATTCAGCTCAAGAATCTCATATTCTTGTTCTATTAACAGACAATTCTTTTTGATCCAAAAACTTCAGCTATTTTATTTATTTTTCTGATGCAATTATTAATCATTCTCCAGGGAAATTTAATGTCCTCTTCTACCCTACTTAAAAATTTCATTAGTGCACTCACTTTGTCTGCGGTACTGCAAATAAGTATTACACAAGCGCAAAACTTAGACGACAGGATTAATTCAATCATTTCTCAGATGACGATTGAAGAGAAGGTGCTACAATTGTACAGACAGGGGGAAATGAACACTGCTGACAACACGAGACTTAATATTCCCGGATTCATAATGTCTGACGGACCGCATGGCGTGAGGAACGGTTCAGCGACCTCCTTTCCGGTTGGAATGGCATTAGCGGCTACCTGGGATACCGCGCTTGTTCGAAGAGTCGGCATTGGTATGGGAAAAGAGTTCCGGGGAAAAGGAATTCACCAGGCACTGGGACCATGCCTTGATCTAACACTGGATCCGAGAAACGGGCGGAGTCCGGAAAGCACCGGAGAAGATCCCTACCTTAACGCAAAAATTAACGGTGCCATTGTAAAAGGGATTCAATCGACCGGAGAGATAGCAACAATAAAACATTTTTATACGGAATACAGTCAATACTCAAGAACAGATAATAATTATACGATATCAGACAAAAATTTTATGGAGTTCCACGGACTTCAATTCAGAGAAGGGATACAGGATGCAGGTTCATTAAGCATTATGAGCGCATACAATTCTGTCAATGGGAAACAAGCATCTGAAAGTCCCGAACTTCTACTTAATATTTTGAAAAATAAATGGGGTTTCCCGTATTACGTTGTATCGGATTGGTGGGCTGTTAAGGACGCCTCGCGGGCAATCACGGGCGGATGCGATATAGAGATGGGCTCTTCAAAATATGGAGATGCCGCAAGCGGTTTGCTTGCTTTGGTAAAAGGTAATCCTGCTTATCTTCCTTATATCAATGAAGCGGTTAAGCGGGTTTTACGCACAAAATTAATCGCAGGATTATTGGATTACTATCCTGCCGGAAATCCAGCCGATGTGAACAGCGCCACAAATCAAGCATTATCTCTTGAGGCGGGTAAAAAAAGTATTGTCCTTTTGAAAAATGATGGTGGCATTTTGCCTTTTGATAAAAACAAGATCAATAAAATCGCAGTGATTGGTCCAAACGCGAATGTGATGAGAACGGACGCAAGAGGCAGCAGCTGGGTGGATCCGTTTTATAAAATTTCTCCGAGAGAAGGAATTGAAAATTATCTTGGCTCATCGAAAGTCTTATATGCCCAGGGTTGCGACATTGCAAACAATTTTACCGGCGATTACGCAACGGCAATAGAGTATGCGAAGCAGTCGGATTGCGTTATTTATTTTGGAGGATTGGACGACACGCAGGAGGGAGAAGGCTGGGACAGGGCCAACGGATCAATTGAGCTTCCCGGAAAACAGAAAGAGATGATTCAGCAGCTTAAAAACGTGAATCCTAATCTTATTGTTGTGCTCATCAGCGGAGGGATCTGCTCAGTAAATTCCTTTTTGAATAATGTGAAAGGGTTACTTTACGGATTTTATCCCGGCCAGGAAGGAGGCAACGCAATCGCACAGATTCTATTTGGAGATTACAATCCCGGGGGCAAACTCCCCGTCACACTTCCCAAAAGCGATTCTCAATTACCTGTTAAGATGGCAGTCGGCGAAAGGCAAAGAAATTTCGACAACGATTTCGGCGGCGGATACAGATGGTTCGACAAAAAAAATTATCAGCCCGATTTTCCATTCGGTTTCGGACTCAGCTATACAACATTTTCATACAGCAATCTTACCATTGCGCCAAATTCTGTCCCTGCAGGAGACCCGATTCATATAAGTTTTGATTTAAAGAATACCGGAAGTTATCCGGGAGATGAGGTGGCGCAACTTTATCTGAGCTATGATCAATCGGTCACTTCCATGCCTATCAAACAACTGAAAGGTTTTCAGCGGATAACACTTCAGCCCGGCGAGAGCAGGACCGTCACATTTACAATCACACCTAACGAAATATATTATTACAACGAATCTTCACTCACTTATGAAGTAGCAACCGGGACTTTCACTGCAAAAATTGGAAGTTCTTCTGCGGATCTTCCATTAACTGGCAATTTTCAGATTACACCTTCGGCCCCGAAGCCGGATCTGCAAATCGCAGAGATAAAAATGGTTCCGCCCTATCCGGTCGAAGGAGATAAAGTTATTTTTCTAGCTTCTGTTATAAACAGGGGTACGGGAGCATCACCCGCGGGAGCATCGCATGAAATTATTTTTAAAATTGACGGTCAGGCAGCTGCCCTGGCTAATGACTACAAATACAGCATCCCCGCCGGCGGAATGGCATTGATCTGTGCTAATACTGGGATTGGCAATAGTACGAACTACTGGACTGCCGGCAATCCCGGAAATCACACAATTTCTGCCGAAATAAATCCGAATCATTTAATTCAAGAAACAGCCATAAACAACAATAATAAAACAACTTCACTAAAAGTATATAATACACCCCCCATCAATCTTGCTCTTAATAAAAATGTCACAGTTTCCTCAATTGAGAAAGCCGGATTGGAGGGAAAGTACGCGTGTGACGGCAATCTAAGCACTAGATGGTCATCTGCTTTTTCCGACCCGCAGTGGATCACGATAGATCTCGGGAAGAAGAAAGATTTTAATCAGATCAGACTTAGCTGGGAAACAGCATACGGGAAAGAGTATTCTGTTCAGACCTCCGATGACAATACAAGTTTCAGAACGATTTATTCAAAAAATGACGGTTTGGGAGGAGTGGAGCAGCTAACGGTTGCCGCCTCTGGTAGGTATATTAGAATTTACGGCACCAAGAGGGGCACTCAGTGGGGCTATTCACTTTTTGAAATCGAAGTTTATAATAACAGAGAGATACCGAACGGAATACAAACTGAAGATGATCTCCCCTTAAATTTCAGATTGGGAAATAATTATCCGAATCCTTTCAATCCGAGTACGACAATCAGT
>JAKAMT010000097.1 GCA_021812705.1 Bacteroidota bacterium
TCTTCTTAAAGAGTATGCTGATAAAAGCATTATTGAAAAAATTAAGATCGGTCTTTTTAAAGGCACTCTTAAAAAGGCGCTTAGCCCGCTTAATCCGGATCTTTACGGCGGAGTTCCGCTTCTCGGTTTAAATGGAATTACAATCATCGGACACGGATCAAGTTCTCCTCTTGCTCTGAAGAATATGATATTGAGAGCTAAAGAGATGCACCAGAAAAAACTTATACAGAAATTTGAGGAAACATTAAAAGCCTATGCAGTCACAAAATAGAAATAATATAAACGCTGTCATTACCGCTGTCGGAATGTACACTCCTGAAAAAATTCTTGACAATAAATATTTCGAAAGCATTGTCGAAACAAACGACGAATGGATAGTAACACGCACCGGAATAAAAGAAAGAAGAATGATGGAAAACGGCGCCACAAGCGATATGGCAGCTAAAGCGTGCGAAGATCTTTTTAAAACGACTAATGTTAAACCGGAAGAGATAGATGTAATTATTGTAGCTACCGTAACGCCGGATATGTTTTTTCCCGCTACGGCATGCCTGGTGCAGGAGAAGATAGGAGCCAAGAACGCATGGGGCTTTGATCTCTCTGCGGCATGTTCCGGATTTCTTTTCGCACTCCAGACAGGCGCAAGCCTTATACAGGGTGGAACGTATAAAAAAGTTTTAGTGGTCGGCTCAGATAAAATGAGCGCCATAACGGATTATACAGACAGAAATACATGCATCCTTTTCGGCGATGCCGCTTCTGCGGTTCTTCTTGAACCGTCAACTGATTCAAATTACGGTATAAAAGATTCCATGCTCTTTGTGGACGGAAGCGGTAAAGAGGCACTTAACATGAAAGCTGGCGGAAGTGCTCTGCCGGCTTCGGAAGATACCGTTAAACAAAAACTTCATTATATATTTCAGGATGGCAAAGCTGTATTCAAAGTGGCTGTTAAAGGAATGGCAGATGTTTCCTATGAAATTATGCAGCGGAACGGTTTAAAATCTGAAGATATTTCTTATTTAGTGCCGCATCAGGCAAATTTGAGGATCATTGCCGCAACCGCGGAAAGAATGGGAGTATCTCAAGATAAAGTCATGATCAACATAGACAGATACGGAAATACCACAGCCGCAACTATTCCACTTTGTTTAACTGAATATTACCGTTCAGGTAAAGTGAAAAAGGGAGACAATTTAATTCTAGCCGCTTTCGGCGCAGGTTATACCTGGGGTGCGCTTTATCTTACCTGGGGCATCGATTAATGGGGAAAAAAGCTTTCATATTCCCCGGTCAGGGCTCCCAGTATGTTGGAATGGCGCAGGATCTTTTTGAAAGTTCCGTAGAAGCTAAAGAGATGATTAAGACGGCGGAAGAGGCTACAGGAGTTTCTCTTTCGCATATTATGTTCAACGGACCTGAGGAATCACTTAAACAAACAGATGTTACCCAGCCGGCTATCTTTTTACACAGCGTTGTTCTTGCCAGCATCATAAGAACAATTGATCCTGATATGGTTGCAGGACATTCGTTGGGCGAATACTCCGCGCATGTAGCGGCTAAATCAATTCAGTTTTATGATGCTGTTAAATTAGTAAGACACCGCGGCAGTGCAATGCTGCAAGCCGGAATTGAACAGAGGGGAACAATGGCGGCTGTTGTAGGTTTAGCTCCGGCATTGGTAGAAGAGATTTGTAAAGAGGCATCTGCGGAAGGAATTGTTCAGTGTGCAAATTTTAATTCGCCTGGACAAATTGTGATATCCGGTTCAGTAAGCGGCGTAAAAAAAGCGATGGAAATTTCTAAAAACAAAGGCGCTAAGTTGGTTAAAGAACTTGTGGTAAGCGGTGCATTTCATTCGCCTTTGATGGAAAGTGCAAAAGAAAGTTTAAAGGTCAAATTAGATCTCACCCCGGTCTATGACGCAAAAATTCCAGTCTATGCTAATGTAACGGCAAAACCGGTCGTGAAATCGGATGAAATAAAAAATCTGCTTCATCAACAACTGGATAAACCGGTGCGATGGGAAGAAACAATTCTGAACATGATTTCAGATGGGGCAGACGAGTTTTATGAAATAGGTCCCGGCAAAGTATTGCAGGGATTGGTTAAAAGAATAAATCCGGATGTAAAAATTTTCGGTATAGATAAATTTTCTGACGTTGAAAGGTACCTTTAATGAAAAAGAAATTCGAAAAGCAGATAAACGGACTTTTAATAGATCCTGCAATTTTCTCCCAGCCATTTGTAAAGGCATGCGACGTCTGCATCTGCGCAGGTGAATGCTGCTATTACGGAGTTTATACGGACAAATCGGAATATGAGATGATCATTTCTGCAAAAGAAAAGATCATCGGTTATCTGGATGATTCTCAAACGAAAGATTTTAATGAGTGGTTCGAAGAACCGGAGCATGATAATGACTTCCCGAGCGGTATTGCTGTTGGTACGGAAGTTTACAACGGCAAGTGCGTTTTTCTAGACAAACAGGGATTTTGCACTCTACAGAAGATGGCAATGCTGGAAGGGGAATATAAGTGGAAATATAAACCTCTATATTGTATATTATTCCCGCTCGTAATCTCCGAAGGCGTGCTGACATTTGACGACGAACATTTGGATAGAATGCATTACTGCAATAAATCGGAGAATCAGGTTTCAACAATTTTTGAATGTACAAAAAACGAACTTCGGCACCTGCTTGGGAAAGAGGGATTCGAAGAGCTTTTGAAGTATAAAGAAGAGTATCTTTCAAAATCACAAAATGACGAGCAAAATATTGAAGCTGCTTAACAAGAAAGCCATAGTAACAGGCGGTACGCGGGGAATCGGCAGGGCCATTGTAAAGGAATTGGCAAGCAACGGCTGTAATGTTGTTTTCACATATTTCAGTTCAGATACGGCCGCACAGGAATTGGAAAAAGAACTATCAACCGATTCAGTTAAAGTTTTCGGTTTTAAAGCCGACGCTTCGTCATTCGCCTCGGCAGAAGAGACTGTAAAATTTGCACAGGAAAAATTGGGCGGAGTTGATATTCTTGTAAACAACGCAGGTATTACTAAAGATACTCTGCTTTTGAGAATGTCTGAAGCGGATTTTGATGCGGTAATTAATTCCAATCTTAAAAGTGTTTTTAACTATACCAAAGCAGTTTTAAAACCTATGATTGGACAGCGTTACGGTAAAATAGTTAACATCAGTTCTGTTGTTGGCATTATCGGAAATCCCGGCCAGGCCAACTACGTTGCCTCGAAAGCCGGTGTGATCGGATTTACAAAATCGAATGCAAAAGAGCTTGCATCCAGAAATATTAATGTGAATGCAGTGGCTCCAGGATTCATTTCAACGGATATGACAGAAAAATTGAATGATCAGCAGAGAGAAGCAATTCTTTCCAATGTTCCGTTGAAGAGACTCGGTTTACCCGAAGATGTTGCGAAAACTGTCCTCTTTTTGGCAGGACCTGATTCTGATTATATAACCGGGCAGGTTCTTACAGTTGACGGCGGAATGGTGATGTAAATTAAACACAGATAATCAGAAATTTTTTATAAAAATTTATACAATTAAATAATATCATTTCAATCACTAAAGAGGAGCAGAAATGGACGTTGAAGCAAAAGTAAAAGAAATAGTAATCGATAAACTTGGTGTTGAAGAATCACAAATTACACCAACAGCTTCGTTCACTAATGATCTCGGCGCAGACTCATTAGACATAGTTGAATTAGTAATGGGCTTTGAGTCGGCTTTCGATATCTCCATTCCGGATGAAGACGCCGAAAAAATTTCTACAGTAGGCGATGCGGTAAAATATCTCAAAGAAAAATTAGGTAAATAATAAAATCAGAGGGAGGCTGTTTCAAAAGTCGTTTCTACGGTTGAATAACTGATAATGCAAAGGCAAAATTCAATTAAACATTATAAGTTGTTTTACTTTTGATATGGCCTCCGTTCCTGGTCCTAATCCCAACCAATCAATAAGGAATCTTTATGAGTAAAAGAAGAGTAGTAGTTACCGGTATCGGCGCATTAACTCCAATTGGAAATAACGCGGAAGAATACTGGAATGGTTTGATAACAGGAAAAAATGGTGCCGGTCCAATAACAAAGTTCGATACTTCCTCTTTCAATACTCATTTTGCATGCGAATTGAAAAATTTTGATCCTCTGGTTTATATTGATAAAAAAGAGATCAGAAGAATGGATCCGTTTACGCACTATTCTCTTGCTACTGCCGCTATGGCGCTCGAAGATTCTAAATTGGATCTGTCAAAAATTGAACTTGAAAGAGCTGGCGTGGTTTACGGAAGCGGAATTGGAGGAATGGTAACCTGGGAAGAGGAACATACTGCCTATCTGAACGGCGGCGCTAAAAGAATAAGCCCCTTCTTCGTTCCTAAAATGATTCCGGATATAGCTGCGGGTCAGATTTCTATCCGTTACGGTTTGAAGGGACCCAATTATGCTACCGTTTCCGCCTGTGCAACTTCTTCTCACGCAATTGCAGACGCGTTCATTCTTATACAGAGAGGCTCTGCAGATATTATGTTCTCCGGCGGTGCAGAGGCGGCAATTACTCCAATGTCTATCGGAGGATTTAATTCTGCGCGCGCGCTTTCTACATGGAACGACCGCTTCATGGAAGCTTCCAGACCGTTCGATAAAGACAGAAACGGTTTTGTAATGGGTGAAGGTTCGGGTACTGTTGTATTAGAGGAACTTGAGCATGCGCTAAAACGCGGAGCTCATATCTACGGCGAAGTAATGGGAGTCGGTCTTACTGCCGACGCATATCATGTAACCGCACCGCCTCCGGGCGGAGAAGGAGCCGTCAGATCGATGAAGGAATGTCTTCGCGACGGCGGTATAGACAAATCGCAGGTTGATTATATAAATGCACACGGCACTTCAACCGAACTGAATGATATGAATGAAACGCAGGCCATAAAAACAGTTTTTGGAGAACATGCTTATAAACTTGCGGTCAGCTCAACAAAATCGATGACCGGCCATCTTCTGGGCGCGGCCGGCGCAATTGAAACAATTGCTACTGTTCTTGCGTTGCAAAATTCAATCATTCCGCCTACTATAAATCATGATACGCCCGGCGAGGGACTTGATCTGAACTATACTCCTAAAGTTGCCGTTAAACGTGAGATCAATTATGCAATCAGCAATACATTCGGTTTCGGCGGTCATAACGCAAGTTTACTTTTTAAAAAATTCGTAGGATAATTTTTGTTTCGTAAAATTTTTAATCGGCTGAGTAAAAAATATTCAGCCGATAAAGATTTGAATTCAACTCTCACAGATAATTTATCTGCGCTCCAAAAATCCCTCGGCATAAAAATCAAAGATCACTCAATTTATATAAAAGCACTCACGCACAGTTCATTTTTGGATATTCATCCAGAACTCCAAAAATCGAATGAGCGGCTTGAATTTCTAGGTGATTCCGTGCTTAGCATGATTGTAGGCAAATATCTGTTCAAGAAATATCCTCTGGAAGAGGAGGGATTTCTTACAAAAACAAGATCTATGCTGGTTAACCGTGAAAGTTTGGCAAATGCCGCCGAGCAAATCGGTCTTCATAAATCTCTTCTTTACAATCAAAAGTATTTGCGTGACTCGATTGAAGGGAAGCAGACAATTTTATCGGATGCATTCGAGGCGGTAATAGGCGCGGTATATTTGGATCTGGGAATAAGAGAAACAGAAAAAGTTGTATCGCACAGCCTCATAAAACCGCGAGAGAAAGATGAAACGATCCTGATAGATACAAATTACAAAGGTCAGCTTTTGGAGTTTTGCCATTCAAAAAAAATATCAGTGCCCAGGTATGTTGTGAAAAATGAGGACGGCCCTCCGCACAACAAAAAATTTACTATCGAAGTTTATATAGGTGAAGAATTGGTTGGACTGGGGACGGGTAAAAATAAAAAATCGGCCGAGCAGGAAGCATCCAAATATGCTCTTCAGAAATTGAAGCCTTCTTCATGATTATCCACCGGTATCTTCCGTCTCTCATTGTGTAATTTTTCCTCAACAGAATTTCAGCTTTTACTTATATTTAGAAAACAAATATCTAATTTTTCAAACTTATTGACGAGAGTTTATAAATGAAGAATCTTGAGTATCATGACAAATTTGTCGACCGTCATGTTGGTCCAAACGCAAATGACTTATCCGTTATGGTGAAATCTATCGGTGTGAAATCTCTTGATGAATTGATTGACAAAACCGTTCCTTCTTCCATCAGACTAAAAAATGAACTGGTTCTGCAGAAGTCTCAAAGTGAATACGATTTTATGAACAGCATCAAAGAGCTGGCCGGCAAAAATAAATTATTTAAAAATTATATCGGGCTCGGTTATTATCCCACAATAACGCCGGGCGTAATCAAAAGAAATATTCTTGAAAATCCCGGCTGGTACACTCAATACACTCCCTATCAGGCAGAGATATCTCAGGGCAGGCTGGAAGCTCTTTTAAATTTCCAGACGATGGTTTCGGATTTTACCGGAATGAAGATAGCGAACGCTTCATTATTGGATGAGGGAACCGCCGCCGCCGAAGCAATGACAATGTTATTTTCACTCCGCAAGACGGCAAAGAAAAATGCAGACGTGTTCTGGGTATCCGATCAGGTGCTTCCTCAAACTATTGACGTGCTCAAAACCCGTTCCGTACCGTTCGGAATTAAGATTCATATAGGCGATCACCGGAAGGTGGCATTGACTGATGATATTTACGGCATACTTGTTCAATATCCTGCTGCAGACGGCGAAGTTTTTGATTACACAGATTTATTCAAAGCGGCAGATGAAAAGGGAATATTTAAAGCTGTTGCGGCGGATCTTCTTTCACTGGCAATATTGACTCCTCCCGGCGAATTCGGAGCAGATGTGGTTGTAGGCACAACTCAGCGGTTCGGCGTTCCGGTCGGATTCGGAGGACCTCATGCAGGCTACTTTGCAACGAAGGATGAATTCAAAAGACAAATCCCAGGAAGAATTATCGGCGTATCGGTCGATGCTCATCAGAACAGAGCTTTAAGAATGGCTTTGCAAACGCGTGAACAGCATATCAAACGCGAACATGCAACAAGCAATATTTGCACCGCGCAGGTTCTGCTGGCTATCATGGCCGGCATGTATGCGGTTTATCACGGACAAACCGGCATCAAAGCAATAGCCGAAAGAATTCACAATCTAACACTGCTTCTTGACCAGATACTAAAATCATTGGGATTGAATTTAAAGAACAAATACTTCTTCGATACATTGAGAATTGATCTTAATTCAACCGAAGAAGCATTAAGTGTACGGGCAGAAGCGGTAAAAAATAAAATTAATTTAAGATACATAGACGGCAGCTCGATAGGAATCTCAATATCCGAAACGGATAAAGTCGAAGATATAATTGCTCTTGCGGGAGTTTTTGCCGCTGCACTAAAGAAAAATTATGATCCTAAATCTGTTGCAGATATTTTCGCTTTAATTAAACTCAACCTTCCGGAATCATTAATCAGAAAATCAGGATATCTGACCCATCCGGTATTCAATTCCTACTATTCTGAAACTGAGATGTTACGTTACATAAAAAGTCTTGAGAAGAAAGATCTTTCGCTCACAACGTCGATGATACCTCTCGGATCTTGCACAATGAAATTAAATGCAGCCACCGAGATGTTCGCGTTAAGCTGGGCAGAGTTTGCAGAGATCCATCCATTCGCGCCGCTCGATCAGGCGGAAGGTTATCTCCAGATGTTCAAAGAAATTGAACATGATCTTGCACAGATAACCGGGTTCGATTCTGTATCGCTTCAACCGAATTCCGGCGCGCAGGGAGAATACACCGGACTGATGGTTATTAGAGCATATCAGCAGCATAAAGGCGAAGCAGCGCGAAATGTTGTTCTAATTCCTTCTTCCGCACACGGTACAAACCCTGCAAGCGCAGTGATGGCCGGCGGAAAAGTTGTTGTGGTTAAATGCGATGATAAAGGAAATATCGATATCAGCGATCTGAGATTGAAAGCCGAACAAAATAAAGAAAATCTTTCCTCCCTGATGGTAACATATCCTTCTACCCACGGCGTTTTTGAAGAATCTATAATTGAAGCATGCAAAATTGTTCACGAATTCGGCGGACAGGTTTACATGGACGGCGCGAACTTAAATGCGCAGGTTGGCTTAACAAGTCCGGGATTCATCGGTGCGGATGTCTGCCATATCAATCTCCATAAAACTTTTGCAATTCCACACGGCGGAGGGGGACCGGGAGTAGGTCCTATAGCGGTGGCTAAACATCTTACTCCGTTCTTACCGGGACATGCATTGGTGAAAATAGGCGGAGATAAATCGATTAACGCGGTTGCGTCTGCACCGTGGGGAAGCGCAAGCGTGCTTACAATATCCTACGCATATATAAAAATGATGGGAGGCGAAGGTTTAACATATGCCACTAAGCTGGCTATACTGAATGCAAACTACATTAAATCGCGTCTGCAAAATCATTACCCGGTGCTCTACTCGGGGTCGAACGGATTTTGCGCGCACGAACTTATTTTTGACTGCCGTCAGTTTAAAACTTCTGCGGGAGTTGAAGTGGAAGACATTGCCAAACGTTTGATGGATTACGGATTCCACGCGCCTACTGTATCGTTTCCGGTTCCGGGAACAATTATGGTTGAGCCTACAGAGAGCGAATCGATACGCGAACTGGATAAATTCTGCGATGCGCTCATTTCCATTAAAAATGAGATTGAAGAAATTTCATCCGGAGCGATGAGTAAAGAAGATAATCTTCTTAAAAATTCGCCGCATACCGTTAATGAGGTTATTGCCGATGAATGGAAGCATGCATATTCACGTGAAAGAGCAGCCTTCCCGATTCCGCAAACCAAACAAAATAAATTCTGGCCCAGCGTCGGAAGAGTAAACAATGCTTACGGAGACAGGAATCTTGTATGCAGTTGTTTGCCTGTAAGCGAATATGAAGAAAAATAAATTATGAACGACAGCAAAGAATTAAAATCAATCTGCTCTCTGTTATCAGAGAGCAGAACGATTGCGGTGGTTGGACTTTCGGATAATCCCGATAGGACAAGCAGGCAGATTGCCGAATTTATGCTGGCAAAAGGATATAAAATTGTAGGAGTTAATCCGGTGATAAAAAAATCAGGCGGAATTGATGTCTACCCCGATCTGGCCTCTATCCCTTTTGAAATTGATATTGTCGACGTATTCAGAAGATCCGAAACCATTCCCGATATTATAGAAGATGTATTAAAGAAAAATCCCAAAGCTCTGTGGCTGCAGCAGGGAATAAGAAATGATGCAGCAGTAAAACCTGTTGAAGAGAAAGGGATTCAGGTTATTCAGGATAAATGCATTGCGGTCTACTATAATTTATGCAAGGCCGTAAAATGAAAAGTAGATGAATGAATAACAATTCAGACGCCAAATATCACTTCTCATTATCATTACTCTTATTACTCATCATAATTTCAAACATCAAAGCAGCTGAAGCCGATTCTCTCTCGGTAAGAGATGATCAGTCTGTCCGTGTGGATTCAATAAAGATAAGCGGCAATGAGACAACTCAAGATTTTATAATTCGGCGCGAACTTACTTTTAATGAAGGCGATACCGTAACCGGAAAAATTCTCCGATACAACAGGGAAAGAATTTACAGTCTTCGTCTATTCAACCGGGTTGATCTTCTTTTGAATAAAACGGACCGGATGAATATACTCGAAATAAAAGTGGCTGAAAGCTGGTATCTGTATCCGATCCCTTTTTTCAAAATGCAAAACGGCGACATAAAAAGATCAACTTACGGGATTAATCTTACCTACAAGAATTTCCGCGGTAAGAATGAAACGCTTCGATTCATCGCCGCTTTCGGTTACGAGACTGCTTATGCAATAACTTATGATAATCCCGCTCTTATATTCAGTCATGATATTGGATTGAATTTTACTTCGTTGTACGCTAAGATAAATAACCAAAGTGCCTCTGCCGAAAAAATTGCCGGCAATGATTTTCAATATAAAGCTTCATCGCAGTTCCTCTCTTTGAGCAAGAGATTCGATCAATTTAATTTTGCATTCCTTAATCTGGGATTCAGCTATCTGGAAACGGATTACGCCGTAAAAAATATTACTGCTTCAGGAAAGAATATTGACCGT
>JAKAMT010000098.1 GCA_021812705.1 Bacteroidota bacterium
TTATGGCGGGACAGGCTGGTAATATAAGCGCATTCAATACCGTCTGGACTTATGACATTTATAAATCAGTAATTAATAAGAACGCAAGCGATGCCCATTTGTTATGGATGGGACGCGTTTCAACCATAGTGGGCGTTTTACTTTCTTTGGTCACCGCATACTGGGCAAAAAGTTTTCCGAGTATTATGGATTACATGCAGGCAATCTTCTCGTGGGTTAATGCGCCTCTTTTTGCAACAATGCTTCTTGGAATGTTTATCTGGTGGATTACTCCCAATGGCGCATTCTGGGGATTGGTTGCCGGAATGTCTTCTTCTTTTTTTATGTGGATGGCGGTTAGATTCCACTGGTTCAACGAAAGCATAATAACAATGTCTTCCACGCAGAGCGATATGGCTGCAAATTTCTGGCGCGCATGGTGGGCCTGGTCAATCTGCGCGGCCGTTACAATTATTATAAGTCTTTTTACAAAGAAAAGAAAAAAGGAAGAATTGGTCGGACTTGTAAAAGGTCTCACCGAAGAAAAACATGATCAGCATCTGCCGTTTGTAAAACGCCCGGAATTTGCCGCAATTATTTCCCTGGCCGTGCTGATTATTTTAAATATTCTTTTCTGGTAAAATAAATTTTGTTTTTATAACGCGGTGTGAAGAAGGAGATTGTATAAAATGTCTGAGCATAAAATGAAACCGATCTGGTTTTTTGTAGGACTGATTTTAATTGTTATGGGAGGAATAATTCTGCTGTCGGGAATTTATCAGATCATAAATCCGCCCGAAGCTAAAAAAGTGCTGGCCGAAACTCACCCTGCAGTCTGGTGGGGAGCCATAATGGTTCTCTTCGGCGGAGCGCTCTATTTTAAAACCAGAAACGAAACGGTTTAAATATTTGCGGAAGCTTCAAAATATTTTTGAAGCTTCCTTTTTCATTCCCGCATAAATATTATTCGCTGGCCAAATCAATCACAGAAAGAAAAACTATCCTTCCCAGATCTTCCATTATTTCCGGCGTTAAAATTTCAGGCCTGTCGTAAGTTGTGTGATAAACCGGTACATCCACAGGCGGGGCGCCGTATGTGCCGAATGAAATTGTGGGAATATGTGCCCATAAAAAATGAGCCGCATCCTGCCTCGGTCTTGCAAGGTTTGAATTCATGGATGCCGATAAATTGCGGTGAACATATTCATTGTTCGCGCTCTCAATAACTTTAAATAATTCCGGATAATTTTTGCCCGAACCGGCGCCGATGCCTTCGCCTCTGCCAACGCTCTCCAAATTAAGGAATGCTTTTATCTTTCCGGCGGGAATGTTCAGATTTTTAATATAAAACTCCGATCCTTTTACTCCCTGTTCTTCCGCACCGAAAAGAAGAAAAATTATCGGACGTTTAAATTTTAGTCCGCACTTCGAAAGCGCTTCTGCTGCTGCAAGAAGGACAGCCACTCCTGAAGCATTATCATTTGCGCCCGGCATTAATTTATCGCACATTCCCAAATGATCTAAATGCGCGCCGATAATTACGGGCGCATCTTTTAAATTAGGATCCGTTCCTTCAATCTTTGCGATAACATTTGATCCTATTCCCTCCGGGTGAAATTCGGATCTGCACTTCATCGTTACACTTTTGCCTGTATTAAAAGACGCCGGCTGTTTTTCAGTCCGAATTTTTTTTATTAATTCGGAAAAAGTTTTGCCTGTACCCGCAAAAAGATCGGACACCACTCTGCTGCCCACTTCAATATGAATCTGATTTTTTATGAAGACGCAATTCGGATTTACGATTTGGTAATTGTACAAAACTCCCGCGGCGCCGTGAGACGAGGCGTTCTTCATTTTGTAATCGTGAAAAGAATATGGACGCCATTTCATAAAAGTTTCCGTGTCTTTGTCTGGAGAAGCGGGTATCTCCGGATTCAACAGAACAATTTTCCCTTTTACATCAATTCCCGCGTAATCGTCATAATTCAATTCCGGTGCTGTGATGCCGTATCCAGCAAAAACAACCTCGCCGGTAATTTCGCCGGAATCAGAAGTGGCGCCGGGATAAAAATCTTTTTCGTATTCATAAGCAATCTTGCCGCCAGTCTGGGGATTGTTTAATATCAAACCGCCTGAATCCAAAACCAGAGTGTATGGATTCGGAAATTTTTGGAGAAACGAACCATTGTCGCCCGCGGGCGTCAGTCCCCAGGTCTTGAAAAGCGCAGCGGCCCAATCAGCCGCAGCATCATAACCGCTGCTTCCGGTAAGTCTTCCCTCATATTTGTTGGAGGCCAGTTCTTTTACATATTCTAAAATTGTATTGCTAGAGATCTTGTGGAATTGAGAAAGCATCTTGTCCCGGTCGCTGCTTCCTTTCCGATTGATGTTCTGAGCATAAAGAAGAGAAAATGATGCAATTACAATTGCGAGCGGATAGAACAAAAACATTTTTTTCACATTTACTCCGTCATTTAATAATTTCGGATTCAAAATAAACATTACGTATCAAGTGTAACAGTTTATTTTTGATTTTATCTTTTGCGGAAAATGAATAATTTGACGGGCAAAATATCAGGATTAAAAATGCCGGCAGAAATAGTACGAAATAAATTTATAGAGTTATTCAAAGAAGAACCTCTTTTGGTCCGCTCTCCAGGAAGGGTCAATTTAATAGGCGAACATACAGATTACAATATGGGATTTGTTCTGCCCGCCGCTATAGATAAGGCTATTTATTTTGCAATCTCTCCGCGCAGCGACGGAGTGTGCAAATTATTTGCGGTCGATATGAATGACTCGTATGAGTTCAGTGTGAGTGAACTTAAGAAGAGCGGCAAACAATGGCCCGAGTACCTGATAGGTGTCCTTGATCAGCTGAAGAAGCTCGGGAAAAACATAGAAGGATTTAATTGTGTCTTCGGAGGCGATATTCCGTTGGGTGCGGGATTGTCCTCTTCTGCGGCGCTGGAAGCGGGATTGGCATTTTCTCTGAACCATCTCTTCAATCTTGGTATAGACAAGCTCTCTTTGGTGAAACTGGCGCAGAAATCCGAGAATGAATTTGTGGGCGTTAACTGCGGCATAATGGATCAGTATATAAATATTTTCGGCGCGGCAAAAAAAGTTTTAAAGATCGACTGCCGCTCGCTGGAGTATGAGTATCATCCTTTTACAAATGACGATCTAAGAATTGTTCTGTGCAACACAATGGTAACGCATTCTCTGGCATCTTCCGAATATAATACTCGCCGGGCGCAGTGCGAAGCCGGAGTGAAAATACTTCAACAGAAATATCCTTCGATAAAAAGTTTGCGGGATGCAAGCATGCAGGCACTCGATGAATCGAAAGCGGATATGGACGCGGTAACATACAAGCGGTGTAAATATGTTATAGAAGAGAATGAAAGAGTTACAGCCGCGTGCGCCGATCTTGAAAAAAATGATTTCGTTTCGTTCGGCTGTAGAATGTATCAGTCGCATAACGGTTTAAGCCGCGAATATGAAGTGAGCTGCAAAGAGCTGGATTTTCTTGTGGAGCAAACAGAAAATATGGATTCAGTTCTCGGATCAAGAATGATGGGCGGTGGATTCGGAGGCTGCACAATCAACCTCGTTAAAAATGATTTCGTGGGAGAATTCAAAAACCGGATTCAGTCGTCTTACAAAGAAAAATTCGGCAAAGACCCGCTGGTTTATATATGCAAAATTGAAGAGGGCACACATATTATCAGATAATCTTTCCGGGCAATCTATTTTTTGCCTTAATTGAATGGAACCAAACGCCGGCTATCTTCATCTAATATATTGAAAATATTTTATGATGAAGATGAAAACTGCAAATCAAAATACCCGGGTGCTCACAATAGAAGAATACCTGAAGAGCGGAAAAGTAAGGCGGGTTGTATTCAAAACTTATTCTAAAAGATATCTTATAGATATCCCGTTAACTTCGCTTTTTTCGCGGCTCCTAATATTATCGCTGATTCCGGTTCTTAAAATATTCTCCCTCTTTCTCAATGATCTTAGCGTTGCGGTTATAAAATTTACATCCGAAAGTTTAGCCTGACAAATAAAAATACGGAGAATAAAATGCCTTCCAATTTTACGGTTCATGCAAAAGATCTTCTCGCAAAGGTCGAAGAACTGATTAAAGAGGGTAACGCTTCAAGAATAATTATCCGGGATGAAAAAGGGAAAATGTTTTTGGATATCCCCGTAACAGTCGGCGTTCTTGGAGCTGTTTTTGCGCCGGTTGTAACCGCTATCGGCGCAGTTGCAGGGGCGGCTGCAAATTATTCGGTAGAAGTGATTCGTAAAGAAGAATCCGCCGGCTGAATTAATCCCTTTTAAAGTGGGGCATCTCAAACGGGATCTCAATTGAGAGCTCTACCAATCCTTCAATCTTGCCGTTTTCATACCAGGGCGACTGATATATTAGTTTTTTCTTCCCCATCTTCTCGATTGTATAAACGTTCGGTTTTCCCGATTCAATTATTTTCCTGATCTTTTCATTCGATTCCGCGGAATGGCATCCGAGCATATTCTTGCCTATAAGCTGGTAGCCCCCGTCATTCTTAAAAGTTTCTGCGGATTTTTCATTCATCTCTGTTATTGTGCCGTCCGGATCGCAGACGGTTACCGCGACAGGAAAGTTTTTTATCCAACTGCTCAATTCCATCTCCTTTATTTTTCTAAAATTATTTTTTTAAAATTTTCCAAAGTGCTCTTATCCAACAGGCATTTGTTTATAAGATAAGCTTCGGTTGAACCGAATTCTTTTTCAATCCGGTTTAATACTTCTTCCAGATATTCCGCTCTCACTTCAAGCATTGGTTTTAATTTCTCTTTCGATATCCGGAACAGGCTGAATACCCTAATGAAACGGATCATTACCTGCGTTCTTTCTTTTATTCTCTCATTTGAAAGAAGATAATCTTCTAAAATGTAGTTGCGGTGAACGCCGGCTAAAGATTGTATTAGCGAAGAGATAAATCCGGTTCTGTCTTTGCCGACAGAGCAGTGGATTAAGGCGGGCAAATTATTTTTGTCGGATATCAGCTCAAAAACCGTCCTGATCTGCTGTGTCTGCTCAAAGGCGAATCTGAAGTAATATTCTTTTATAAGCTCTTCGAATTCGCGTGAATTATTTTTTGTGCCGAGGTAATGAATGAATTTTTGCTTTGTGAAATCTTCCCTGTGGGGATAAATAGGCACATTCAGTAATCTAAGGCCGTTGTTTAACGGAATTTTGTCTTCTTTCCCTTTCCTTTCATTCGGCGTGCGGAGATCGCAGAT
This sequence comes from Bacteroidota bacterium, assembly GCA_021812705.1. Classification (GTDB taxonomy): domain Bacteria; phylum Bacteroidota; class Ignavibacteria; order Ignavibacteriales; family Melioribacteraceae; genus Fen-1258. The sequence goes on from JAKAMT010000098.1 coordinate 5,278, forward strand.
CAATTTTATCTTTAATTCTTCTATCTTTTTTATATCGTTGCGCGTAAGGCGTGATAATTCATCGGAGCGGAAAAGCAATCCCCTTTTAATTGTGTGATCGCCGGGGCCTTTCAAGCCGCCGATATCACGGAAGTTGGAAACCTTTTCGAATTCTATGATCCGGTTCTTAATCAAAATAAAATTCCATAGTAAATCCGCGAGGCGGCTGCTTTATTTTATCGGAACGCCTTCGGGTATTTTATTCAGTTGGGCGTCTGAAACCGTCAGCACGGCGTTCCAGTCGTATCCAAGGCGGTTAAAAAGTTCGGCATTTGAGATCCAAAACTTCTTCTCCCGGTCGACCAGATAAACTTTATCTCCGCCGCCCCGGACCAGGAATTGTGTTTTGGGAAATTTATTTAACGCATCATCGCTCACAGCAACAGCAGTTTTAATATCCCATCCCATTGCCTTCAGAATTTTTTCGCTCTGTATCCAGCAGGCTTTTTCTCCGTTAATAAGATAAATGGGCGCTCCGCTTCCCTTAACCAAAAGCGGCTGCTGGGGAATTTTTTTCAGTTTCTCTTCCTGAACCTGCCGGATATTTGTTTTCTCGAAACCAAGTTTCATCAGAATGTTCCAATCGGAAACTTTAAGCGGTGTGCCGTAATTAATTATATAAACAGGATTGCCGAAACCCCTGACTATAAGCCATCCTTTCGGCAGCTTGTTAAGCTGTGTGTCGGAAATTTTTTTTACATTTTTATAATCGAATCCGAGCAGTTTGAAAATATTATCACTCGAGATCCAGCGTGCTTTTCCGCTCTCGTATAAGTATACGGCGTCTTTGCTTCCCCTTATCAGAGATCCTTCTGTAATCTGTGCTGATATTTGAACCGAGACAAATAATAAAAGAAATATAAAATGCGCAGCTATCATTACTTTGCTTTTCATTGCTCTGTCTCCGTTCTGATTAATTATATATATAAAATTACATTAAGAGGGGATGCGGGTCAAATAAAACGCGGAATCTGTTTGCTAATGCGAAAATATTATCTTCAGAAGAAGAGTTCGAAGCTTACCGAATAATTTCTTATCGGCGCAACATTCCCTATAAATTCCACGTAATTATAGTTGAAAAGATTTGACACATTTAAATATATTTTCACGGGCAGCGAGCCGATAAAAAAGTTGTAACCGGCGCTAAGATTAGTTACGTAAACCGGCACTCGCTTGCTTCCGTCCACCACCAAATTGATAGGGGGCTCCGTAAGATTAAAATCTATCTGCTCTGCCTTGCTCATATATCTGAAATCGATTCCAAAATCGAACGGATCCGGAGAATAATCTAATTGTGCCGTGACGGAATTTAGGGGTCTGTATTTCATAGCTGTGTTTTTGTCCAGATCGCGGGCCCACATGTAGTTGTATCCGCCGGTGAATTTCAACTCGCCTGGAAGAATGTTCCAGGTAGATGTAAATTCAAATCCCTGTATGCGCGCCCGGCTCAGATTCACAAACTGAATTTTTGCTTCTTTGGTCAACACGGGTTCAATAAAATCTTTGTAGTCCGTCTGATAAAATGCGGCATCAAAAAAAAGATTGTCTGAATAATTATAAAGAAGCCCGGCTTCAAAAGATAAGCTCGTTTCCGCTTTAAGGTCCGGATTCGATTTGACATCAATGCCCCCGCCTACTCCGGCAGTAGTAAAAACTTCGGATGGAGTTGGTGCGCGGAATCCGGTTCCGAAAGAAGCGCGCGCTATAAGCTCTTTGCTTATCTTGTAATTTATTCCCGCCTTCGGCGCCGCGGCGTTTGCGCTTTTTAATGTGTCAAGCTTCATATAGTCATAACGCAGACCGAATGTTAATGCAAACTCCGGACTGACCTTCCATTCGCCCTGTAAATAAGAACCGAGACCGAAGAAATCAGGGCTTTTAAAAATGTTCGATGAAATTTTTGAATAGGAAGATTCAACTCCGAGGGTTAATAAAAACGAATCCGATAATTTTACATTCGATAAAATTTCGTTTCTTATTAAATCCGCCGTCGAAGTAGTAAGTTCTTTTCCATAGCCGTCAAATTTTGTGTGGTAAAAACTGGATTTTAGTTCGGCGGTTATCATGTCGCTGAATTTGTGGTGATATATCAATCCCGCAAGCAGCCGGTTCGATTTAACGATATTGCCGTTGTCTTCATCTTTCGGCACTAAAGCGTTTCGTGAATCTTTCCAGTATAAAAAATTACCCCGGTTCATATTTAAAAAATCTGCGAAGAAGGAGAGATATGTGTCCCCGGAGAATTCATAATTTAGTTTTAAGTAACCGAGATTTCTTTTCGAGTAATCATTCTGTCTGTAACTCATGTTGTCAAATTTTTTGAACGACAGTGTATAGCTTAAATTTCCCGATGAATTTGAATGTGTAAGTTCCGTGCCGTAAAACGTTCTCAAATTCGAATTCCACTTCCAGATATCATAAGCGGGATTATTGTAAGCGCCGAAATAGGATCGGAAATGGGTGACGGGATTTTTTACTGATGTTCTTGTGATAATATTTATAACGCCGCCTATCGCAGTAGATCCGTATAGAGAACTTGCAGGTCCTTTAATTATTTCCACCCGTTCAATATCCGTAACCGGAATAAGCTCCCAGACAATATCTCCCGTGTCGCCCGAATAGATCGGAATGCCGTTAACAGCAACAAGCACGCGCGCGCCTGCGCCTTTGCTGTATCCGTTAGAGCCCCGGATGCTGACCTGTTCCAAGTTTGTCTGCACTCCGGGCACAAGGCGCAGCGCATCTTCGAATGTCAAATAATTTTTCCTGCTGATTGATTCCGGCCGGAGTACCGAAGTGCTGACCGAAAGATCCTGGATTTTTTGTTCATACTTTCCGGCGCTTACTACAATCTGTTGGCTTTGTATCGCTTCCTCTGTAAGCACTATTGTTAACGGGGAAGAATCTTGAATTAAAGTGTAAGAAATTTTCTTTTTCGCATAGCCTATCAGAGACGCCTCGATAGTGTATCTGCCGAATGGAAGATCTTTTATTTCGAATGAGCCATTCTGCAAAGACGCGGTACCGGTTTGCGTTCCGCTTAAAAATATACTTGCACCCGGAAGCGGTTCGTTCTGCGCCGAAATAATTTTTCCTTTTATTGAACCGGTCTGACCGAAAAAATTAATTACCGGTAATAAGACGATAATTGCAATCAGCTTTTTCATATTCGCTCAAAATAATTTTTGTTGTTGAGGAACAGCAAATTGTTCAATTAATCCGGTGACGTCTATGAACGGCTGCGGAGGAGGTGCGCTGAAGTTTACATTAATATCCACGCCGGTTGTGGTTTTCCCGTTTTCGATTGTGAGTGTTCTGGGCTGAGATTGATCACCGTTTATACAATAGACCCCAACAATATTCCAGTCTTTCCTCTCAAGGGAAAGAGCCGGGGTGGAAGACTGCGCTACAACAATATATTTGTAATCCCCCGGTGTGAGCACAAACATCGGGATGAAATTATTGTCAACCGAATTGTATGTGAACGATGAACTCCTGTAGGGAATTGAATCTATAACAAAAGCGAGATTCGGCGGAAAAAAATCCTGGCTGGTTGCTATCGCATTTTTAAAAACTACCAGATGAGTTCTCTTCACGTTGGCTGGCCAGGTTCCGGCAAACGTTACTTTGCCGCTGAATCCGGTTTGTCCCGGAACTGCATTGCTTTCCGGCTCCGGTTCAATCCCTTTGTCGCATCCGCCCGCTGCAATTATCAGTATAAAAAAGATCAGAACAGATAAAAATATTTTCATTTTCATTCTTTCCCGGCATCTTTTGATCTAAATATAAGAGAAGTGACGGAACAATTCACGCATATTATCCAACTAATAAGGTGAAATTAAGCCGTTATTTGAGTAGATTCTTACAACATCAATTTGAATTATGCAGAAGAAATAATCATTTAGAAGAGTCAGGTGCACAGCAAAATTCTTAAATATAATTCATACTTAATTCTTTTCCTTGCCGCTGCTTTTGGCGTGTACGCTCAAACACAAACGCAAACCAGAGATTATATATTTCACCACATCAACATGGAAGCCGGGCTTTCGCAAAGCACAGTCAACTGTATGATCCAGGATAAAAAAGGATATCTCTGGTTCGGAACGGCGAATGGACTTAATAAATATGACGGATATAATTTTAATGTTTATGTGAATGACCCGGCAGACACAACCTCAATTTCAGATAACGGAATTCTTTCACTGTTCGAAGATAAGGACGGATATATTTGGATTGGAACAGTCGGGGGACAGTTGAACAAGTTCGACAGAAAAAGGGGGACATTTACAAGATATAACTTTACTCTCTCTTTAAAATCCGCAGTGCATGACGAAGAAAATTTTTATGATTACCCGCTTCCATATTCACGAAGCAACGATAATTCGATCACCGTGATTGATCAGGATGTGAATGGGATTTTTTGGATCGGAACGTGGGGAAAAGGGCTGATAAAATTCAATCCGGCAAAAAACAGTTTTGAGCGGGTAATATTCACTGAAAATAAATCCCTTGTAAATTCGGGAAGAATCAAAACTCTGTTGACTCAGAAAGACGGAATTATATGGGTAGGCACTTATGGGGGAGGGCTTTTTAAATTTAACAGCAGCCCTGACAAAGAGAGCACTCTAAATTATTTGCGAACAGCCAGTCCGCTCAGCATAAGCGACGACAGAATTATCTCCTTGTTCAAAGACAAGAATGATGCTCTTTGGGTAGGAACCTACGGCGGAGGGCTTAATAAACTTTCGAAAGAAAATCAGGCGGCG
>JAKAMT010000099.1 GCA_021812705.1 Bacteroidota bacterium
TGATGTCATACTTTATTTTTTTTGTAAGTTCAAAAGATGCACAAGCTTCATTAGCTTTCTGTTTATCAATTATCTGCTTGTATGAATATTTCTCACCGGAAAATATTTTTTCCAGAAAATTCTCTCCTGCCATGAATACAGGAATATTTTTTTGAGCAGGTTCCTGCTCTTTTGTTATAAACCCTATTGAAGGCTGCGAGCCAAATTCTTTAACGCGATTCCACAGCGGTTTCATACGTTCATCAATCATAAACAAGACTCCAGCCGCTCCCTTTTCCATTGCGATTTTCACTTTTGCATCATTGCTCATTACAGATGCATTCGCCTGTGGAGGATTTGCATCCCGTCTTCTCATAACGTCGCTGCTGAACAGGAGAACCGTTTTCCCTTTCACATCAATGTTAGCGTAATCATCAATATTTTTTTCCTTATTAATTATCCCGTTTCCTGCAAAAACAAGTCCGGTGCTTTGCGACGCAAACGACGCGTCAGCCAAACCGCCTCGCCCCGATTTTATAAAATCCTCTCCCAGCAAGAATGTGCCTGCCGGATTATTGGAAGCATCAACGAGTAATATTTTTGCATCGCTTGAATAGCCTGAAACATTCAAGTCAAAATTTTGAAAATATGTGCCTTTATCTCCAAATGGTTTCACGCCGTATTTTTCCAATTCCGAAGCCAGAAAAAGAGATGCCACTTTTTCTCCTCTCGTTGTTGTTTCCCTTCCTTCAAATTCTTCCGAGGCGAGTACTTTTAAGTTGTCGCTCAGGTAGAGCAGACTTGTTTTATCATCATTCTTTTTCTGCGGAAAAATTGCCGACGCTGTTAAAATAAAAGCCAGTGCGAATTTAATGAGCTTCATTTTGATACCCGTTTTATTTTATTGATCTTAAAATTAATTATTATGCCAAAAGCAGTTAAATCTTTTAATTGACCCATACTCGGCGGAAATGAATTAGAGGGACGAGCGGCGGTATTTTATCAGCACGATTAAACCGTTTCGAAGTTAAAAAAATATTTAATCTAATACAGACGTTTAACATTATTTAACAAAAATTTCGAATTTCTAATATTCTCTTAAATTGCTAAATTGATCCCGGAAGCTGGATCTAAAAGTCCAAGGCGGCGGACTTAGATGGACGCCGCTGCTTCCGCTTAATATTTTCCGGCAGCATTTCATTTTATTCAAGCCGTATATTGAACCGATTGAATCGGATTTAAATCAAAAATATTTTTCAAACAATAGACTGAAGGAGTATTATGAAAAAATTATCGGTACTACTCTGTTTGCTGGTTTTGTTTTCAAACTCTCTGTTCGCGCAGGTGAATGCGCTGATGATGCAGTATCCCGATGTTTCCAAAACTCATATCGTATTCAGTTACGGCGGGGATCTCTGGCTCGTTCAAAAACAGGGAGGCACAGCATTCAAATTGAGTTCTCCGGCAGGGCAGGAATCATTTCCGCGGTTTTCCCCCGACGGCTCGCAAATAGCCTACGATGCAAACTACGCAGGGAACACAGACATCTTTGTTGTGAATGCGAAAGGCGGACTTCCAGTGCGCGTTACAAATCATGGAATGGCCGAAAGATTAGTCGACTGGTATCCGGACGGAAAAAATATTTTGTTCGCATCTTCACAAAGCAGCGGCAAACAGAGATTCAGTCAATTGTTTAAAGTATCTGCGCAGGGCGGTCTTCCTGTTCAACTGCCCATTGCTTACGCTGAATATGCAAGTTTTTCTGCAGACGGGAAAAAGATTGTTTTCACTCCCAGAACCACTGCATTCAGAACCTGGAAGCGCTACAGAGGCGGAATGAATTCGGATGTATGGATTTATGATATCGAAAAAAAATCTGCCGAACAAATTATCAATAACGATTTCGGGAACGAGTTCCCGATGTGGCATCAGAATAAAATCTACTGGATAAGCGACCGCGGTTCGGAAAAAAGATATAACCTATGGTCTTATGATCTTTCGAACAAGCAGATGAAGCAGCTGACTAAGTTTGAGGATTTCGACGTTCACTTTCCTTCTCTCGGACCGGATGAAATTGTGTTCGAAGCCGGCGGAAAAATTTATCTGTTCAATCTGGGAACTGAAAAAACTTCAGAAGTAAATATTAATATTATTACAGATGAAATTACTCTGATGCCCAAAACAGAAAACGTTTCCAATCTTATATTCGACGCGTCAATTTCTCCTGACGGTAAACGCGCGATCTTTGAAGCACGCGGAGATCTGTTTAATGTTCCGGCTCAAAACGGCCCAAGCATCAATCTTACCCATTCAAGCGGAGTGGCAGAAAGATCTCCATCCTGGTCGCCTGACGGAAAAAGCGTGGCATACTGGAGCGACAGATCTGGCGAGTATGAACTCACAATTAAGGATCTTCAAAAACCGAATGAAGAAAAAAAACTTACTTCATTGGGAAAAGGATTCCGTTATAAATTATACTGGTCGCCCGACAGCAAGATGGTTGCATTTATCGACAAAGCAATGACAATTTATGTTTACGATATTGAAAAAGATAAAATGAATGAGGTAGACAAAGCCCTCTATTATATGCATGGCCAGGCTCAGGGATTTGCTGTAAGCTGGTCTGCAGATAGCAAGTGGCTTACATATTCACGCGATCTCACAAATCAAAGCAGCGCGATCTTTTTGTATGATGTCAAAAACGAAAAAACACATCAGGTTACTTCCGGCTATTATGCCGATTCCGATCCCGTTTTTGATCCCGACGGCAAATATCTTTACTTCGCCACGGGAAGAACTCTTAACCCGGTCTACGGCGATATCGGAAACGGATGGATCTATCCCAACACAACAAATCTTGCAGTTGTTACTTTAAGCAGTGAAACTCTTAATCCGCTTTCGCCAAAAGTTGATACTACTTCCGTAAAAAAAGAGGAAGTGAAGAAGGAGAAGAAAGACGAGGCGAAAGATATTAAGAAAGACGAATCCAAAGAGAAACAGAAAGAAATAAAGATAACGCTGGAAAATTTTGAAGAGAGAGCCGTTATACTTCCGGTTCCCGCCGGCAATTACGGAACAATACGGGCCGTTGCCGGAAAAGTTGTTTATCAGCGCCGTCCCAATTCCGGTTCGGCTGATAAAAAAAGCCCGATTCTCTTTTTCGATTTCGATAAGCGTGAAGAAAAAACAATCATAGATGATGCGAATAATTTTACAATCAGCGCAGACGGAAAGAAGATTCTTATTGCAAAAGGAAATCAGTTTGCAATAGTGGACGTAGCCGAAAATCAGAAGATGGATAAATTAATGCCCACCGCACAGCTCGAAATGACTATCGATCCCAAAGCTGAATGGAAACAGATATTCAAAGACACATGGCGTTTATTCCGGGATTATTTTTACGATGAAAAAATGCATGGAGTAGACTGGGATAAAATTGGCGAGCGGTATGGAAAATTAGTAGACGATTGCGTTACAAGATGGGATGTGAATTATCTTACCGGCGAGATGATTTCCGAGCTTAACTCCTCGCACACTTACCGCGGAGGCGGAGACACGGATGAGGCTCAATTTAAAAATGTCGGCTATCTCGGAATCGACTGGGAAGTTCAGAACGGAGCTTTCCGAATTAAAAAAATTATTAAAGGCGCGCCGTGGGATTCAGAAGTGGTCTCTCCTCTCGCTTTGCCCGGCGTAAAAGTTAATGAAGGCGATTTTATTTTGCAAGTTAACGGCATCTCGCTAAATGTCGATGAAGCACCCTGGGGCGAATTTGAAGGAACGGCTGGAAAAACAATTGAGCTCATCGTGAATAATAAACCGTCTCTCGAAGGCGCGAGAAAAATTTATGTACAAGCGCTCGGCGATGAAACACGTTTGAGAAACCTCGCCTGGATAGAGAGCAACAGAAAAAGAGTTGATGAAGTAAGCGGCGGAAAGATAGGATATATTTATGTGCCTAGCACCGGAACAGATGGACAGACCGAACTTGTCCGGCAGTTTGCGGCACAAATGAACAAAAAGGGATTAATAATTGACGAACGTTTTAATAACGGCGGTCAGATTCCGGACAGATTCATCGAGCTGTTAGACAGAAAGCCGCTTGCATTCTGGTCAACCAGAGACGGGCACATGTGGCAGTGGCCTCCGCATGCACACTTCGGGCCAAAGGCAATGCTCATCAACGGATGGAGCGGATCCGGCGGGGATGCATTCCCGGATTATTTCAGAAAAGCTAAATTAGGAAAACTTATAGGTGAGAGAACCTGGGGCGGATTGATCGGCATCAGCGGCGCGCCTTCGTTAATCGACGGCGGAAACGTCTCTGTTCCTACATTCAGAATGCTTGATCCGGACGGAAAATGGTTTAAAGAAGGGCACGGTGTTGATCCCGATATTCTTGTGCCTGACGACCACACGCAGTTGGCAAAAGGTGTAGACGCGCAGCTTGAACGCGCGATCCAGGAAGTAATGAAAGAACTGGAAACCGAAAAATTCAATCCTCCTAATGTTCCGGCCCGCGAAAAAAGATAACTGCTTTTTTAATAATACCGTGCAGGTGCTTAAACCAAGTGCCTGCGCGGTTTTTTATTTGTTAATATTTGTTAAAATTTTTAGAATAAAAAATTGATTCCTGTTCCGATTAGAAATAGTGAAAATTTTTTTTTAGCTTTCAACCAGGTTCAACTAATTAGATAACCCATTGCCGAATAAGTATTCAATAATTTTTTGTCATAGATCAGATCCGGCTACAATTCTTTATCAACTAAATCATAAATAAATCATTCGGAGTCGTTATGAAATTATTGCGTCTCTTGCTCATTTTTTCTTTGGCTTTAAATTTTGCACTCGCGCAGAATAAAGAGGAAGGGAAAAAAGAGAAAGACAGATTGAACAGCGGAACATTCAGCGGTTTAAAATTCAGAGGAATCGGACCAGCTTTTACTTCCGGAAGAATTGCCGACTTTGCGGTCAATCCCAAAAATCACAGTGAATATTATGTCGCCTCCGCGAGCGGCGGTTTATGGAAAACACTCAATAACGGCACAACATGGCAGCCGCTTGCAGATACCGTTCAGGCCTATTCAATGGGAGTTGTTGTAATTGATCCGACTAACGAAAATGTTGTGTGGCTGGGCACGGGAGAAAATAATCATCAGCGCGCGCTTGGTTACGGATGCGGAGTTTACAAATCCGTAGACGGAGGCGCGAGCTGGAAATTTATGGGACTTAAAGAATCCAGACAGATCGGCGGAATCGTGGTCGATTTTAAAAATCCTAACACAGTCTATGTGGCGGCGGAAGGATCTGTATGGGGACCGGGCGGAGACCGCGGACTTTATAAAACAACCGACGGCGGAAAAACCTGGAATAAAGTTTTAAGCATCAGCGAAAATACAGGCGTTAATAATATTGTTATGGATCCGCGCGATCCGAGCGTTCTTTACGCAACATCGGAACAGAGACGCAGACACATCTTTACAAAAATAGGCGGCGGACCCGAGACGGCCGTTTATAAATCCACAGACGCTGGCGCGACTTGGGAAAAAATTATGAACGGACTTCCCAAATCCGATATGGGCGGTACAGGATTGGCAATTTCCCCCGTTAATCCGGATGTGCTTTATCTTATGGTTGAAGCTGCGGAAGGAAGCGGATTTTTCAGATCGGTTAACCGCGGCGCTTCATGGCAGAAAATGAGCGACCACGCTTCACAAGGACAGTATTATAACGAGATCTACTGCGACCCTAAAAATGTTGACCGCGTTTTTTCAACAGAGACAGTAACTCAATACACGGATGACGGCGGCAAAACCTGGAAACCGTTCGGCAATAATGAACGCCATGTTGACGATCATGCGTTATGGATCGATCCGACAAACACAGACCATATTATGATCGGCGGTGACGGCGGCGTTTATGAAACTTTTGACTTAGGAAAGAATTTTATTTTTAAGAGCAATCTGCCCGTAACTCAATTCTACAGAGTCGTAGCAGATAACGATCTTCCTTTCTATAATATATACGCAGGTACTCAGGATAACAACAGCTTCGGAGGACCGTCACGCTCTATTAAAGGAAGCGGCGTTGTTAGTGATGACTGGGTTGTAACAAACGGCGGTGACGGATTCTGGTCGGCAGTAGATCCAACAAATCCCGATATTATTTACGCTGAATCCCAGTATGGCGGAATGGTGCGCTTTGACAAAAAGAGCGGCGAAGCAATTGACATCAGACCCGAACCGGCGAAAGGAGAGAAAACTTTTAAATGGTACTGGGATACTCCACTGTTTGTAAGTCCGCATTCACATACACGGCTTTACACAGCAGCCGAAAAAGTTTTCAGAAGCGATGACCGCGGCGATTCGTGGACGGAAATCAGCGGCGATCTTACTACGCAGACCGACAGAAATACTTTTCCTGTAATGGGAAAATACTGGAGCATCGATGCCGACGCTAAAGATGTGAGCACATCCCAATTCGGTTTGATTGTTTCTCTTGTTGAATCGATGAAGAAAGAAAATTTACTGTACGCAGGAACGGATGATGGTTTAATTCAGGTTACAGAAGACGCAAAAACCTGGAGAAAAATTTCCGAGTTCCCGGGCGTGCCGACTTATACTTTGGTAAGCGACATCTGCCCTTCCCGTTTTGACGAGAATGTAGTTTATGCTTCTTTCAATAATCATAAACGCGACGATTTCAAACCGTACCTGATAAAGAGTAACGACAAAGGAAAAACATGGAAATCGATTGCGGCTAATCTTCCGGCAAACGGCCCCGTTAACACAATCGTTGAAGATCCTGTTAATCCCAAATTATTATTTATAGGAACTGAATGGGGAGTTTATTTCACAATCGACGGCGGAGAAAAATGGATTCAGCTTAAAGCCGGCATTCCGATTGTAAAAATTCCGGACATAACTATTCAGGAAAGAGAAAAAGATTTAGTTGTGGCAACATTCGGACGCGGATTTTATATTCTCGACGATTATTCGCCATTGCGCACTGTATCTAAAGAACTTCTTGATAAAGATGCTTATCTCTTCCCCGTCAAAGACGCATTAATGTACATTCCAAGCGGAGGACACGGCGCACAGGGCTCAACTTATTTCAGAGCACCTAATCCGGAGTACGGCGCAACTTTCACATATTATATTAAAGATGTTCCTAAAACAGCCAAAGCGGAACGCAAAGAGAAAGAAAAAGCATTATTTAAAGACAGCAAGCCGATCCCTCAGCCTTCATTGGAAGATCTTCATGCGGAAGAACTTGAAATTGCACCTTATCTGATTTTCAAGATCACAGATGAAGCGGGAAATGTTGTGAGAAAAATTACGAGATCAGCCGGTGCCGGAATCAACCGCGTTAATTGGGATCTCCGTTATGAAGGGACCTCTCCTGTTGTTACCGATAAATTTGAACCGGTATCATCGGGCGGTGGCGGCGGAAGAAGAGGCGGCGGTGGCGGCGGTGGAATTTTATCGCTCCCCGGAAAATATAAAGTCTCTATCTCCATGGTCGCAAAGAATCAGGAGAAAGAATTAGTTCCGGCGACAGAATTTAATGTTGTTCCTCTTAACAATACAACAATACCCGCAGCAAACAGAAGCGAATTGGTAGCGTTCCAGAAAAAAGCCGCTGAGTTAGCCCGCACAGCATTCGGCGCTCAGCGCGTTGCCGAAGATCTGGTAAGAAGAACCGAATCTATTAAGCAGGCATTAAGCAATACGCCGTCTGTTCCTTATGCGCTTCTCACTAAAGCCAATGAGATTTCGAAAGCGCTGGACGGACTTTTAATAACAATCCGCGGCAGAGAAGGAAGAGGAGCCAGCGCGGAAGAGAATCCGCCAGCGCCTGTTACATTGAGCTCTCGTCTGCAGACAATGCTTTACACATCGATGAGAACAACGACAAATATTACAAAGAATCAGACCGTCGCTTACGAATCGCTGTATGAAGAGATTCAGCCGGTATTGGCGCAGATTAAAAAGATAAGTGAAGTTGATTTGAAAGCAATCGAGGCCGAGATGGAGAAGCTGAATGTTCCATGGACTCCCGGAAGAATGCCGGAATTGAAGTAGTAAAGTAATTCAGTTTAATATTTAGAAACTGTCCTTGCGAAAATATTTTTCGCGGGGACAGTTTTTTATTTGGGAAAAATTGGAGTGGATGCTGGATTCTTGATGCTTGATACTGGATACTGGATGAAGTGATGTACATTGTGCTTTGCACATTGAACAAATATTTTATCTCCCGTTTCTCTTCTTCTGTTTCTTCACGAAATATTCAATCGATTCAACAGTTCAACCGCGTGTAATGATTCACTCCCCGTCATTCTAAACATTCCATCAATTCAACGATTCAACAATATTATGCTTCTATTTAAATCAACTCGTCCTGAGCGAGTGGTAAGTTCCGAGTTCATCGAGGAACGAACCACGAGTCGAAGGACATTTTATAATTTCTAATTTATCATTTATAATTTCTTTTTCACCGAATCTCCACAATCTCAAGACATTCACCGCTCAGAAGAACCGACTTGCCGAGGTTATAATTTCCATTTCTTCCATCCAGAGAATCGGCTTCCGCGGTTACCGGACAGTCATCTATTCTGTTTATCTGGGCGGCGATAAGAGCGCGGTTCGTTTTCGTTTTACGATAGTAATCGGCGATCTCTTTTCCGCATTTCAGTTCGGCGAAATATTTTTTATCCCCTTCGCATCTGATCTCGGCTTTTAAAAATGACGCTCCGTTTTTATTGACCATGGAGATCATTAAAGTATCGAGTACAACCGGATGGTTTAAGAGTTTTGTGGAATGAATATCGAACTGTTCCGCATCAAATTTACCGACCAGAACTTTTAAGGAATGTTCTTTTTTTGACTGAAGCGTATCCCCCGCGGAAGAATTGCTTTTATTTCTGCAGTCCGGCAACGTTAATAAGGAGACTGCAAAATACCCTAAAAGGAAAAAATTTATGCCTATTTTAATTAATGGCTTCACTTTGCCTTTTAACTATACTTTCCCTTTCTTCTCAAATTCCTCTTTGCTTACAATTCTTTTTTCGCAAATTCTGAACTCATGTATGTCGAAATACTTCTTTAGTCCGTTAGCATATTTTTCAAGATTGGGGACCCGTACATAACCATCTTTTAATTCGCCCGTTTTGCGGTTTTTAAATCTGATGTTTACTAAAAGATCTTCCGGCATGAATAATCCTTGAATTTTTGACAGGCAAAAATAGTTCTGAATTTCCGATTTTTCAAATAATTGAGAATTCATGTCGTATAATCGGTCGTAATAACCCATTTTCCTTTAATTTTCTTCCATAATTGGACCAGGTGGCCGCCCATTTTTTCTTTCTGATCCACCTCCCATTTGCTAATGACAAAAACCGCGTCCTTATTGAGAAAATCGAGTTTAACAACTCTAAGCCGCAGGGTTCCCATCGCTTCTTTTCCCTTAAAACTGTCCTTGTACATTTTAAGTGTGAGATCCCATCCGTATTGAATTCCGGCCCGGGTAACCATTCTAAGGGAGTCGGAATGCCAGAAACCCTCCATATATCCTTCAACATTTCCATCGTTCCAGGCTTTCACCTGGCTGTCTACTACTTTTAGTATCTCCTTCTCATCTTTTTCGGAATAATACTTGCCGAGATTATTTTTGTTTTGAGAGAAGAGCAGAACGGGAAAAACGAGAACGAGCATTAATATTTTTTTCATTACTCCTCCGATAATTTAAAACGGATTCTCAGACTTCCGTTTTCAAAATTTGTGGATGCTATTTTGAACGCGCCGATCTCTTTGGTCGATTTAACATGCTGTCCGCTGCAGAGGCACACATCATAATTTCCGATTCTTATAACGCGAAGGTTATCTCCCGCGTCTTCCGGAAGCCGGTCTAAATTAAAATACTTTCCGGCCTCTTCACGGCTCATAAATTCTTCCTGAACGGATATATCTTCAGAAACCGCTCTGTTCACAGTCTCTTCTATCTTACAAATTTCTTCCGGTGTAAGATCCCGGTCAAATCTGTAATCGCACTTCG
>JAKAMT010000006.1 GCA_021812705.1 Bacteroidota bacterium
GAGAAAGTATGAAAGAACTAATCAATTACCGGCATTGATAACTATTCACTGCCGTCATTCAAATTGTGGAGGTTGCGGGAGTCGAATCAGCCTTCGGCTGACAAGCTTTAATCGACTTCGGCGATCCGCGTCCGAAACTAAAATTCAATGAACCTCTACGCACATAGTCTTTCTTTTTGTAGAGGTGGCGGGAGTCGAATCAGCCTTCGGCTGACAAGCTTTAATCGCCTTCGGCGATCCGCGTCCGAAACTAAAATTCAATGAACCTCTACGCACATAGTCTTTCTTTTTGTGGAGGTGGCGGGAATCGAATCAGCCTTCGGCTGACGAGCTTTAATCGCCTTCGGCGATCCGCGTCCGAAACTAAAATTCAATGAACCTCTACGCACATAGTCTTTCTTTTTGTGGAGGTGGCGGGAGTCGAACCCGCGTCCGAAACTAAAATTCAATGAACCTCTACGCACATAGTCTTTCTTTTAATTTCGCACCGTCAGCATCGAAAGACAGATTATGCCGGAGCTATTCCGAAATTGATTTCGCCTCTTCTATCCGGAAGTTCGATTCAGCTATCACGCCAAGCGGCGTTCTGCAGATCCCGGCGTGAGGGGAAATGAAGAACGGCTGCTTTAATTAAGCAGCTAAAGCGTAATTAGATTCGCCTTTTATTTTTTTTACCGTCGTTTTACGTGTCTACGGAGAACACGGTGCGCCATTCAAAGAACTATTAATCCCGTCGAAGCCAGTGTCACCCCCAGAACAACAGTTAAGAGTGAATAGTGAATAGTTTTTAGTGCTACTGCTATCTATTCCTATGCCACTCTGTATCTGGGTAGCCCGATGAAAGATTTTCAAAACGTGCCAGAACAAACAATAAATCAGAAAGACGGTTCAAATATACTTCAATCTGATGATTAATGCTTTCGGAATGTGAAAGAGTAACTACTTCCCTTTCTGCACGTCGGCAGACCGTTCTTGCATGATGAAGAACTGCCGCGCCTTTTACTCCGCCCGGCAAAATAAAATTTTTAAGCTGAGGCAGTTTAGCATCAAATTTATCTATCCAAATCTCCAGTTGCGTTATATATTTATCATCAATACGTTTTATTACTGAATTAGGATTTTCCTTTTCAAGAGGAGATGCAAGATCACTTCCTACAACAAACAGTTTATTCTGAATCTGATACAATGCCTCTCGAATTTCTTCATTTGCAACTCCGACAAGTGCGATTCCTATTACCGCATTCAATTCATCAATTGTGCCGTATGCTTTAATCCTCTGATCGTCTTTCCAGACTCTTTTTCCGCCGAAGAGAGAGGTCTCTCCATTGTCGCCCGTTTTAGTATAAATTTTCATTCGTTGTTTTTCACTTCCGATAAATGAAGCAGAATATTTTTATCGCCGCTGCGTGCAAAAAATTGTTCGCCATTTTCTGCACCCTTCTTTTTAATCAGCGCCAGACCTTTTGCATCCGGGAAAATCTCTGTGACAGGTGAAGTTGTAACGCTGCCTGCATCTGAATCAGTCGAGTCGTATATTTCCTGCACCCCGTTGAATTCTTTTACGCCGTTAAAAGTGAACTGAACCAGTTTTCTCTGCACCTTATTATAAGTGTCGATTCGGGCAATCACTTCCTGCCCTATATAGCATCCCTTAGTAAAGCTGATTTCATGCAGCAGATTTACCTCATGCGGATTCGAATTCTGGTTAATTTCATTCGGGTAAGCGGGAATTCCGTTTTCAATTCTGAACGCGTTGAATGCATCTTCTCCGACGAGGTCGAAATCGAAGACGCTTTTTATTTTGAAGAGATGTTCAATGAATTCAGAGCAGCGTCCTCTTTCCAGAAGAAGTCTGTAAATCTTTCTACTTTTATTTTCGGTATTGCAGAAAAGATGAAAAGTAAATCCGTCAACATCGAACCGCTTTACCGCTGTATCATCCAGGAGGGCATTTTCTTTTCCAACAAGCAAAGAGAGAAAAGATTCTGTTTGCCTTCCTATCAAATCAAGAAGAAGATAGTTGCTTGATACATCTTTCAATTTTATATCTTCGGCAATGATAAATTTATTAATCCAACTGAAAAGTCTGTCATTCTGCGCGGCGCTTCCTACCAGTAGACATTCTTCTTCCAGTTTTATGAGAGAAGTCCTATCTATAAATTTTCCTTTTTCATTAAGGAAGAGAGTATTCCTTTTTTCAAAATTCCTGATATCCTTAAGAGCATTGGTTGAAATTCTATGAAGGAAATCGAGAACATCTGCACCTGTCAGACTCAGAATCACAGGTTCAAAATTTATCTTCAATCCAACGCCGTTCTTCAAGAGATTATATTCTTCCGCCGTCGAATTAAATTTTTTAAATGTGTTATTATCTTTAACACATTGCGGATACTTGTTTAATAAATATTCGCTGAACGCCAGCAAATTGTGATTTTCCTGAAACATTTTTACCTGTACTTAAGAAGTGATTAATATTTTCTAAACCAGCGGGAACTCCGGTCCGTAATATACAATTGTCTTTTTTGGCTCCAGTAGAATGGAACTGAATCGAGAACACGGATAGATACTAACGAATCGTTTTTTGATTTGCCCGTTGTAAATCTGTATTCGTAGTAATCGGGATATTTATCATTATTTACATTCGCAATAGTTCTCTTCAATGCCAATGCCGAGTATGTTTCCATCAAATGAGGTTTATTACGCCAGCCGTCTATCATAAAGAAGTTGTAATTTCTGTGGCCGCTTATTATGCCGTCTTCAAAATTAAGTTCAATATATTTTTCATTTTTAGCCGGCCATTTTTTTATAGTCATTCTGTTAAAACCGCCGTGGATCGGGGCCTCAGATTCCCACAATTTGTTAATCTCGCCGTTCTTGCATTCAAAAAGAGTGAGCCAGAAAAATGCAGTGCCCAATTTAGTGCTGTCTAAATTTATATAGCTTGATTCAAATCCAACGACATTCTTAGCTTCAATTTTGCGCTCGGATTGTTTTGATTTGGCAATCATACATAAAACATAATTGCTAGTATCTCTAAAATAGATAACTGCAGATTTAGGAACGTTATAAGTATAAGTTCTATCAAATTCGACCAGGTAGGATCCGGGTTCATAATTTTTCAGGATATATTCTTTGAGCGAGATCGTATCGCATTCGAAGCGGTTTTTGGTCTGTTCCTTCTGAATATCCAAATTATACTCTCTGAGAGTCTCATCTTTTGCCGTCGAAGTCGCGGCATCTCCTTCTGCCCCTCCTTTTTTACCGGAACATGCGGCATTGAGAGTTGCAAGAATTGAAAGCACTATAAAAAATTTATAGAGTTTCATTCCGGGATCCTATAAGTTATGATAAATTCCATTTTAAGATCTCGAAAATTCATCGATGAATAATGCAGAAGCATATAATCCCTTTTCAAAATTCTCCACCAGAAAATGTTCGTTCGGAGAATGTATGTCATCGGAATCGAGTCCCAGGCCCATCAGCACTGCGGGAGCTTTAAGCTGATTTACAAAATCTACTACAACCGGAATTGAGCCGCCCTCGCGTGTAAAAAATGTTTTTTTGCCGAACGCTTTAGAAACAGCAGTTGCGCCCGCAGCGATCGCCTTGCTTTCGATAGGCACTACAACTCCGTATCCGTAATGGAGCGTGCGCACATCAACTTTTACACTTTTAGGCG
Organism: Bacteroidota bacterium; assembly: GCA_021812705.1. GTDB lineage: Bacteria > Bacteroidota > Ignavibacteria > Ignavibacteriales > Melioribacteraceae > Fen-1258. Next base: position 3,680 of record JAKAMT010000006.1, read on the forward strand.
CTAACGATTTTACATATCTTGAGAATTCTTTTGCAATTTTAACGGGATCCTGATCAGGAATAAGCCTCATGCTTATTTTTGCCGTCACCTTTGAAGGAAGGACAGTTTTTGCGCCTTCATCCGTAAAACCGCCGATAATTCCGTTGCAATCAAGAGTAGGACGCGCCCACAGTCTTTCCAAAGTTGAAAATCCTTTTTCTCCCTGCAGTTCCTTAACACCTACTTCTTTGGCATACTGCTTATCTGATAGTTTGAGAGCTTTAAAATTTTCTCTCTCTTTCTTGCTCAACTTTAAAACATTTTTATAAAAATTCGGAACAGTAACTCTGCCGTTCTGATCATGAAGCTTTGAGATAATTTTTGCGAGTTCATTGATCGGATTTGCGACAGCACCGCCAAAGCTGCCCGAATGAAGATCTTTATCAGGGCCTACCACCTCAACTTCCATATATAGAAGTCCGCGCAATCCATATGTAATTGTAGGAACACCTTTTGCATACATGCTCGTGTCTGAAATCAGCACGGTATCGCATTTGAGCAGTTCCTTCTGTTGTTTTAAAAATTTAACGAGACTTTCGCTGCCTACTTCCTCTTCTCCCTCAAGAATAAATTTCACATTCAGAGGAAGTTCGTTCAATGTCTTAAAAAATGCTTCGACAGCTTTTACATGTACAAAGTGTTGACCTTTATTATCATTTGCTCCGCGAGCCCATATTTTTCCGTCGCTTATTACCGGGTCAAACGGCGGATTTTTCCAGAGGTTCAAAGGATCTACCGGCTGAACATCGTAATGCCCATAAATCAGAACTGTCGGTTTACCGGGTTTTTCCAGCCATTCGCCGTAAACAATAGGATGTCCTTCGGTCGGGAAAATTTTTACCTCATTCATTCCGGCATCTTTCAACTTCTTCGATGCAAATTCTGCGCATCTGAGCATATCATCTTTGTGAGCAGGAAGCGCGCTTACGCTTGGAATTTTTAAATATTCTTTCAATTCCTCCAAATAATTTTCGAGATTATCTTTAAGATAATTTAGAACAATTTCCACCATTCCTCCGGTTGACTGAATACTGTATTATTGTATTTGAACGTAACTCGACAAATCAAATTTACAGTTCTAACTTTCCCCATTCAAGTCTTTAGTCATATTTTAGATGCCGGAAGAGACATGCATCACTGTGAATCCCAACTCAAAAGCCACTATTCTCTTTTTAATCTTTTCAATTTATGGTAAATTTCGAACACGAAGCGGAACTGTACTTAAATGATCATTACAAAATACATACTGAAAAATCATCTGATCCCGTTTTTATTCTCTGTATTTATTCTGCTCTCCGTTTTTATACTTCAATATATGGTAAAAATGGCAGACAGGCTGGTAGGAAAGGGACTTAGCGTATGGGTGATAATTCAGCTTGTTACTTACAGCCTGGCCTGGATGGTAGTATTGGTTGTGCCTATGTCCGTGCTGATAGCAACTTTGATGGCATTCGGAACAATGTCTCAGAACAATGAGATTGCAATTTTGAAAGCTACCGGCATGAGTTTGTACAAGATGATGATTCCTCCTTTCATTGCCAGCATTTTTGTAGCTCTCTTCCTCGTTCATTTTAACAATAATATATATCCTGATGCCAATCATGCGCTTAGAGTTTTATTGGAGGATATATCGCGCAAAAAACCTACGCTCTCATTAGTCCCCGGAGTTTTTTCGCAGGAAGTACCGAACTATTCCATATTAGTAAGAGAAATAGATCAGAGCACCAATCAACTGAAACAGATAACCATTTATGATTATTCACAATTGCCCAAAGTGAATATCGTTACGGCAGCCACAGGAAGAATTTATTTTTCTCCGAATCAGAAAAAATTGATGATGGATCTCTACTCGGGCGAAATTCACGAATCGGACAACACCGAAAAGAAGATTTACAGAAAGCTGCGGTTTGAGAGGCACAAGATTGCAATGCCGGCAGATCAATTCACATTCGAACAGTCATCTGCCAACAGCCAGAGAGGAGACCGTGAACTGGGAGCCAGGCAGTTGCGGGTTCTGGCAGACAGCGTTAATGATCTTCAAGTAAAATTTTTACGTGATTACGACGAAAGAATCAGAAATATGCTTAAATACTCTCCCTCCCCCGCAGACAATTTCGGGAATCAGAATCAATATGTTTATTTGAAAGCGCAGCAAAAGATCAGAAATGATGAAGCATCCATTCACGATATAATGTTGAGGCTGGATTTTAACGATAAAGATTACGACAAATACTGGGTCGAAATTCATAAAAAATATTCTCTCCCCTTTGCATGCATTGTTTTTGTTATGATAGGCGCGCCGCTCGGATCTATGATGCGTAAAGGCGGTTTCGGCATGGCGGCAGGAATGAGTTTAATCTTTTTTCTCATCTACTGGGCATTCCTTATCGGAGGAGAAAAATTAGCGGACAGAGGAATTCTTTCACCATTAACGGGAATATGGAGCGCGAACTTTTTCTTGGGAGCGCTCGGTATATTTTTGATGATCAAGAGCGCGAGAGAAAAGGTCACAATCAGTTTCGATTTCATTAACAAACTTCTTCCCAAAACATGGCGGGCGCCGGAAACCGATGATGAAAATTCTTGACCGCTACTTAGTGAAACAGTTTGTGCAGACAATCCTCTTTGGGTTGCTCGCGTTTACACTACTTTTTGTTGTGATCGATTTGATGGAAAATCTGGGCGATTTTCTGGATCAGAACGTGCCTACCAAAACAATCATTAACTACTATATTGTATTTATTCCTGAGATGGTACGACTGATGACACCGGTTGCTGTTTTACTTGCCAGTTTGTTTACCGCCGGCAAAATGGCCAACCTGAACGAACTTACCGCTATAAAAGCCAGCGGAGTTAGCCTTTACAGATTTATGGCGCCCTTTATAATTACCGCGGCATCAGTAAGTATTTTTTCAGTTTATTTCGGAGGCTATCTTGTTCCGATCGCGAATAAAGAAAAAGTTTTTATTGAACAAACCGCAATGAAAAAAGGTATTGTCTTCTTCGGCAATAATATATTTTTCCAGGACAGCAAATCGAGAATAGTGACAATCGGCTACTATGATGCGGCGCAGAAGCAGGCGAATCAGGTGAGCATTCAGGAATTTAATCCGGCAGACCAGACAAAATTAATAGCAAGGACAGACGCGTTCAGAATGAATTACGATTCCACCAAAAGCTCATGGTATGTATATGAGGGAATCACAAGAACTTTCTCAGATTCGACCGAATCGGTGAATAAATTCGAAGCTAAGGAGTTCAGGGAACTTAATTTTAAGCCGAAAGACGTAATTCAAAAGCAGCGCAAGCCCGAAGAGATGACTCTGAGCGATCTTAAAAATTTTGGGGAAGAACAATTAAGAACCGGAAACGACCCAACTTCTACAGAAATTGAATATCATTCCAGGATTGCGTTTGCATTTGCGAGCATGATTGTTGTTCTGTTCGGTCTTCCGATCTCTGCCAACAGGAGACGAGGCGGACTGGCCATTCAGTTCGGAATAAATCTGCTGATAACATTTATATATCTGGTATTCATGAAAGTAAGCCAGGCTTTTGGTAAGAGCGGTGTTATGAATCCCCTTGCGACGGCCTGGTTTGCGAATGTAATATTTCTCATGGCGGCGCTTTACAATATCAAACGCGCACAGAAATAATTTTACTCTGTTTTGTTTATTTTGTTTTCATTTCGAATACGCCATCCCAATTCTGATCGGGCGGATTTTTCATATAGAACTCGCATCTCTGCATATAAACTTTAGATGGATAGTCGCTGAGTTTTTCGAATGACCGTTTAAAGTAATCGTGAGCCGCATCAAAACTTCTAAGCCGGTAAAGTTCGATCGCCTGTTGATAGAGATGAATCTCTTCGAGAGCTTTCTCGGCTTTCTCATCACCTTTAATGCTTATCAGTTCAAAAACTTTGGCTGGCTTCTTTTTCCCTTTTACCCTGATAATATCCAATTCTCGCGCAAGAATTTTTTCTTTGCATGCTTCGTAAGTGGATTCACCAATCATAATGTTGGTGCCGTATTCCTTATTGGCGCCCTCGAGCCTCGAAGCGAGATTCACATCGTCGCCCAGCACAGTATAATCGAATCTTTTTTCTCCTCCTATGTTCCCCACTATCACATCGCCTGTATTAATTCCTATCCTTATTCTAATCTGCACTTCCCCGGAAGCAGACCACAGATCTCTCATCTCCGCCAATTTTTCCTGCATCTTCAGTGCCGTTAAACAGGCATTGAACGCATGGTCGTCAGTCTCAATCGGCGCTCCCCAGAATGCCATAACAGCGTCGCCAAGATATTTATCCAATGTGCCTCCGTACTGAAGCACCAAATCTGTCATCGCGTTAAGATATTCATTTATAAAACGGACTAGTTCTTCGGGCGATTTGTTCTCTGCGAATGTTGTAAATCCAGCTATATCGCTGAAGAGAATTGTAATATTTTTTCTCTCACCGCCCAGGCGAAGTTTTTCGGGATGGCCTATAAGCTCGTTTACTACGTCTTTGTTAACATACTGACTGAACATCCCCTTGATCACCACATTCTGATGCCTTTCTTTTATGAAATGATATGCAGTGCTGCTGAAATACCCTATCACCACAGTCAATGAGGGACTTACTATTGCCGCAACTATTTTAGAATGGATGAAGAGGAAGAAGCTCAGTTTATAAATTCCATAAATTAACGCAACCGATATAATCAGATTGACAATTTCTATAAGGAAGCCGGGCAGCTTTTTAATTTTCCTGAGAGCGGAGGTAGAATAAAATGAGATCACCGCTATAAGTATAAGCAGAATTATTTCGCTTGATTTAGATTGTTGACTTAAAAAATTCCCGCTCAAAATATTTTGCACTATGTTCGCATGAAATTCAACTCCGTAAATGAGATTGTCCCCTTTTCTCTCTCCTTTTGCAAATGAACAGGCAAGAAGATCGCGGTCCTCCGGCATTGTTGAGCCGATTATTACCACTTTGTCTTTAAAAATATTTTTTGTGCTCTCCTCGGAGCGCAGCAGATCCCACGAATTTATCTCCTCACCGTAATTAATTTCGTCGTTCGTTTTGAAATCCATGTCGTCAATCACATCAATCAATTTGACATGCGGGAACGTGCGGCTAGGTCCGTAAAAATTAATCAGTACACTCGACCTATCGAAGCGCGGAATTCTTTTACCGCCTAAGACAAAATAATCAGATTCAACAGAAGCAGTATCTGTTCCTTTCCTTCCCAGATACTTGCTTACGAGTGCAAATCCAAAACTTGGCACCCTTTTGTTTGTAATATCCGTTTTGCGGAACGGGAGATACCTTCTGAAAACCTGATCGAAATCGGGCGGCACCTGAACTATTCCGAGAGAACTGTCGGCATCGTAAAATATATTTTCATAATTGTATTTTTTTTTCTTATAAGTTGAATCGTTGAAATATGTGATATCCCTTCCGCTCTCTGACTTTTGAGATTCCCACACTTCATCAATCTTGCCGGCGACCACGACATTCCGGAATTTCTTAATCGCATTTTCAAGTTCGGTATCATTTGCCGCGGAGTATTTATCCGGATCTGACATGCTTACATCGATGCCGATAACTTTAGCGCCAGCTTTAGTCAAATTCTGAATTGCCTTGGCATATATGAAACGCGGCAGATGCTCTAAATTATTCGGGGGAGGGATCTGATCATATAGATCCTGAGTAATTTCAACTATGACCACCTTGGATGAATCGCCAAGATCGATTTTACCCCGTTCCAAAAATCTTTTGTCAATCAGTTTTAATTCAAGCTCTTTTAGAGGCGAGAATGTGAAAACAAAATCCTGAGTCAGAATAATAGAAATAAGAACGGCGGCGGTCACCCAAAAAAATTTATTCAGAAATTCGGTTTTAAACTTGCCGCCGTTCATAATTTTGATGAATGTTTATATCGTGAGTCTGGTTGTGAGCCCGAATATTGAGTTTGTAGCTACATCCGGAATTCTAAATACTCTTGCCTGGAAAATAAGATTCAGATTTGCCAGCACATTATAATCGGCTGTAAATTCAAATGCCTGTCTTTTGAAGTCTCCAAAGCTGGGACTTAATAGAGCCGATAGTTGCAGTTTATCTTCCAGCATCTTGTACTTTCCGCCCATCGTAAGTGTAAAATAGCTCATGTCTGTTCCGAAAAGCTGGCTGGAACTGAAGACTAGTCCAAAAAATGAAGTAATCTTTGAATTCCAATAGCTTGTAAGATTGAATGAACCGGTGTTGAATTTAGTGTCCAGATTCAGAAAACTATTATCTTCCTTTGTTGAAGTAGAAAATGAAAATGAAGAACTGTGTTTTGTGTAGAGATTAAAATCATAAGACATCTGTACCATTACCCTGTTTGTATTATCGTCAACCGAGTAGAGCTGTTTTGTAGGATCAGTCTTGCTTATTCCGTTACTATTCTGATTCTGAGTGTAGCCTATGGTAATGTTCGGAAAATCTGCGCGCGGGAAAATTGAAACCGATGCGCTCACCGTCTTATAAGTTGTTGTTGCAATTTTTGTCTTCTGAAGATTATCCTGCAAATCTTCGTAACCGAAAGAGATAAATAATTTGTTGTCTATCATCCGTATGCGGTCTGTAAAATTTATTCCTTTAACATCAGTCCTTAAAAATGACTGGCCGAACGACTGGAAATCATTTCCGCGGTATATATAAGAGCCTCTCAGGTTATTATTCAGATAATTTAAAGAAAGAGCCGCTTCCGCCGCAACGGATGCAAGTTCCTGCGGATTCCAAGGACCGAGATACTGGTTTACAGTAATAAAGCTGCCGATGATGTCTCTTACTTTTTTTACAACGTCTTTATCAACATTAAAATTTGTGTTGCTTCCGAAAATCTGGTCTATCTGCTGATCGGAGATGTTTCCGCCCGATATATCGCTGTTGTTCAAACTTACCGCCGCCTGGCTGGTGAACATAATATTCTGATGATCGAAAGCGAACATAAGATCCGAACCAAGAACAAGATTCTCCGCCGGACGCGCACCCAGATCTATTGAACCGACATCATCTTTCGCATGCAGGTAACTCAAACCGAACTGAAAATTTTCTCCGGAACCGAATGACGGACGCACAGCCAATAATTTTCTTGAAAATGTTCCGAGCTCAACCTGCGCGTATGGGAACCCGTACTTGGATTGATTTACGGCAATTACATCGCTTTGAAGAGTTGCGTCTGAAGTGGCGCTGTATCCCTGTAAAAATTTTCCTTCGATCGCCCGGTCGGTTTCTCCGTATGCCGCCTGCATATTGATGAATCCCAAATTCAAAGCGGTGTTAAGACCACGCACTCTCTTACCGTCCAATATTAAATTCGGAAAACGCGGATAGGCATCGCCAAGCTGCAGTTCAAAAACATCGCCAGCTTTGGCTGAAAGACTATACCGGTTGTAAGGCTGCCTTGAACTGACTTCTTCCGATGTTAAATAACCGTTCGCATTGAAACTCCAGGCGCCAGCCGCAGCATTGAAATCAGCTCCGATATTATTATACCAAGTCGACTGCGAATTAAATGCTTCGCTTCTTGATTCCCCTTTCAGAACTCCGTTGTAAGTCCAAACACCGGGCGCGGCAAATTCTGCGGTTGTAATCTGGAAGCTTCTTGACGTGGAATGGTATAATTTTCCATCCTTGTCATAAACGTCGACTCTGACAGTAGCCGGTCCGCCAGTAAATTTTGAAGAAAGATTGTCGCCGCTCAGAACCAACAGATCGCCGGTAAAAACTGCCAGCGAAGAGATATCTTCATTGTTGACAAATATTTTTGTTTTTGCCGGGTCTACATTATCCGGAGCTTTGAGAAATGAAATGGAAATAAAAAGTTCCTGTTGCGTTAAATACTCTCCTGCGCTCGGGCTAAGGAATAATATCTCTTTTTCTTTCTCCGAAACCGATGCGATGCTTATCTGCACCGGCGGAACGCCTTCCTGAACGCCTACCGGATAAGTCTGCGCAGTGCCGTTCTTTAAATTTATAATAAGATAATACTCCATCAGAGGAGGCAAAACGAATTCCGCAGGGATGGTTACCGCAGCGGTTGTGCCGGTAATCAGCATATCGGCCTTTTTAAATTCTGATTGCCCGAAGGTTTTATATGCAATCTGAACGGTGGAAACATTATCGGCTGAGAAAAGCTCGGCTTTAATTACCAGCGGCGTCTGTTCTTTTGCTTCTCCGACACTGACGCCGGAGACTATATTGCTTATCTGCGCAAAGACAGAGGTGGCTGTCAGAAATAAAATCAGAAAAACTTTTGCGGCTGAATAATGATTTAACAATTCTTTTGTTCGGCTCATAAAGATTCCTCAAACATTTTTAAGGAACACAATTAAAAAATTATTATTTCTCTGAACTGTAATATTCAATAACGACCGCGCCTTTGTTGGTCATTATAGTAACTTTTTTCGTGTTTAAAGTTCTAGCCTGTCTCCCCTTGGCCTTGTCGGCTTCGGTCGACTGGGTGATATTAAAATTCCCTTTATCATCCATCCTTGCTGTGTTGCCTGCAGTAACGGTTCCCAATTTTTGTCCCGATGTGGAAGTCAATTCTGCAGCTCCCGTTTCGAGCGAAAAGGTAAGATTCTTTTCACCGTCCACTTCAAGAAATCCGGCTGTGCCGCGTATAGAAGCAACAGCGGTCGGAGTTGTGAACTTGAATTCCTCATCTTCGCTCTGTTTGTTCACTTCGAAACCGATGAGGCCTTGATTCACCACTGTGTTCTTATTTAATTTTTTTGCGTTTTTATCGCCATAGATATTAAGGATCGCATTCTCTTTTACACGCAATATACCGGATCCGTCTGTAAATAAGATAAGCGCCAAAGATTTTGCACCGGTTCTTACTTCCTCTCCGTTTCTTAACGGCAATCCGGTTTTAGCTTCTTCCCAGTCGCTGCCCGATTTTCTGTAGGTAACATCCTTCACAATTTTTTTTACCAATGCAACCGGTGTATCGTCTCCTCCGGAATTTATCTGGCCGGGCTGGAATCCGAAGAGGAACGGAAGAATGCAAATGAGGATTAAATTTTTTGCTCTCATAATTTTAGCAGCCTCACTTTTGGTTAGGAGTGAATTTTATTGAAACGATTGAATCTTTATTCTGCATCAGCCAGTTGAGCAGGTTCATCAGCTCCATCTGATCTATGCTTTTGTTATTCTCGTCATAAATTTTATCTATGCTGATCTCCCCTTTCAGTATGCTCTCAATAAATTTCTGATTCACATCGCCTGTTATAAGTTCGATCAGTTTCATCAGTTCGGGTGAGACGGCAACCGTTGGAACTTCGCCCGTCTTATTCAGAATGAATGTAACCGGCACAGTTGAAATGGGTGAGCCGTTTTCGTTTCCCGGCACTACGGCAGTTACCATCACAACAATCTTTTGACCGCCGAACCATTCACGTTTTAGAATAGTGCGCAAATCTACAGACGTAACATCACCCACATCGGAATTATCTATAAGCGGATTGGCCCCTTTTAATGCGGCTTCTGGGCTCGAACTGTTTTCGGGAACTATGTTTGCAAGGATCTTATAGCCGGTTGCGCCGGGCACTTTAGTCCAGATTGCAATTACGGAACCAACATCATAACTGTTCGATTCGATTGGAGCTATAAGTGAAATTGTAGGAGAAGGATTCAAGAAGACAAGTTCCTTGTAATCCTGACTTAGAAAAGCGTTACTTACATCGTACAGGCGTGCTGTTATGCCGATGATTCCGGTCGGTTTTCCTTTTGAAACTAAATCTGTAACAAGATCTTTGTCCCACGTTCCGTTTCCGTCTATAGTACTTCCGAAATCATCATTAAAAACAATTCTGGATAAAAACGGAACGGACTTAAAAGTAAAAAGCTGCCGGAATCCTGAATTGGAATCTTTTTTCCAAACTACAACTATCTCCACCATTACCTGCTTTCCTTGCGGGAGAATAACCAATCTTGCAATTCTCGGCTGGTTGACAAGCCCTTTCGAAATTACCAATCCTCCAAGATCCAGATTGGTGAGATCGGAAACTTCCAAAGATATACTGGCCGTTTGCGATTTAAGATGGCTTGGTGAAATAAGTGAAATAAATAGTATGAAAATGACAATAACTCTCTTCATCATCACTACTCCTATTTTCTTGAAAAGGGAGGAAAAGCTTTAATTTTAGAATTAACCTAATTATTTCTTTTCTATTTAACAAGAAATCATTTTATGATAATGTCAAGTGCAAATCTTCCCCCTTTTAGGACTCTTTAATTAATCTTCTCGTTTTTCTCCCCGGTCACAAAACCGAATTGAGGAGTAGGCTGGGCATCAATTTTGATTTCGCCGAAGCGCGATTCGAATTTATCGATATTATCTTTCAGAGCGCGCATGAGCATCTTCGCATGCTGCGGAGTGGTGATAATTCTTGAAAGCACTCTTGCTTTCGGCACACCCGGTACAACCCTGGTAAAATCTATTACAAACTCTGCGGGTGAATGGGTTATGATTGCCAAATTTGAATAGATCCCCTCGGCTTCTTTCTCGCCAAGTTCGATGTTGATCTGCTGCGCGTTCTGATCATTGTTCTGGTTCATTTATTTTCCTCTTCGATATTCATAAAAAACCCACAAACCTTTTTAGGGCTTGTGGGTTTTAAATTAATTAGAAATAAAATTACTTGTACTGTTCTGCTTTTTTGAAAGCTTCTTCAGCTTTATCTTTTTCGCCTAAGTTGGCGTAAACCTGACCAAGACTTAACCATACTCTGCCTTCAGTCGGTTTAATTTTTAAATATTTCTCCAGATACGGAGCCGCTGATCTGTATTTGTCAAGATAAACTTTATCATTCGATTCTTTTTTAATTGCTTCATCTCTCTGATCGTTTCCCCAGCTGATGAAAGTAGCCGCCAAATTGTAATTAGCGTCAAGATTCTCTGAATCAATTTTCAGAACATTTTCGAATATGGAAACTGCTTCCTGATATTTTTTCGATTTCAGAAGAACAACACCGTAAGCGTACTGAACTTCTTTACTTGCGCCCGGTTTTTCTGCCAAAGCTTTGAAAGACTCCATCGCCACTGCTAATTTGTTCGAAGAATAATATGCATTGCCTAACTGAAGAAGAATTTCGGAATCAGTCGGAAATTTTGTTCTCCCTTTTTCCAGAACATTAACAGCCTTGTTGTACCATTCCAGAGCGCCTGTGCTGTCTGCGGCATTTTTTGTCGCAGCAAAAGTATCCATCTTCTGAGAACCTTTCATCAAAAAGATCTGACCGAGTCTCGAGAAAGCGAATGCCGGTCTGCCGAGGGCAACCAATTTTTCCATAACAGGAATTGCGGAATCTGTTTCGCCCATATTAAGATATGCAGCAGCAACGTTTTCGTATCCGATTGTAGAATCCGGCTCGCATGCAATTGAATTGTTGAACTGGTCTATCGCCTTGCCGAAGAAAATTTTCATGCTGTCTTCTTTGGTGGTCTTGATAGCATTGTTAAAGAAGCTAACGCCTTTATTAAAAGATGTCTGCCATGTATATTTCTTATAATCTAATATCTGTGGTTCAAATTTTTTGCTTACTGCCAATGAATTATCAAAAGATTTCAACATCTCTGTAATGTTTCCCTCTTCGCTGTAAAGGCCGCCCAAAAGGAACCAACCTTCATCGCTCTTCGGATTTTTCTGAACTTCTTTCAATAAAATGTCTTTAGCTTTGGCATATTGTTTCTGATTGATATACATCTTTGCACCTGTCAACTCCGCGGACGCACATTCGAAAGCTGTGATACCCAGAACCATGCTTAGGATGCTTAAGCTGATTAATATTTTTTTCATTTATTCTCCTTGAATTAAAAAAATGTCAATTATTTTGCGTAAAAATAAACATTTTATGATTGGTAAGTCAAGGCATATTTCCCCGTCGAACCTCTATTATCAACCAATAATGTATCGAAAACCCAAATTGATTTTCGGAACGCAAAGAGATAATTTTGAATCGGCATAAAAGGAAAATAAAATGAATAAAGAAGAGATTATAAGGGGCGTTCCCAAAGTTCTTCTGCATGACCATCTTGACGGCGGTCTGAGAACTTCTACAATAATTGAACTTGCGAAAGATTTGAAATACGATAAACTGCCTACATCGGATGCCGGCGAACTGGCTGAATGGTTTCACCGGGGAGCAAATAAGGGGAATTTAGTGGAGTACCTGCAGGGATTTGAACATACCTGCGCTGTAATGCAGACTAAAGAAGCGCTTGCACAAATTGCGTATGAAATGATGGAAGATATGAGCAAAGACAATGTGTGTTATGTCGAGACAAGATTCGCCCCTGTCTTCCACACGGGCAGAGGGCTCTGGTACGAAGAAATTATAACCGCCGTTCTGGAAGGATTAGAAAAAGGGAAAAGAGATTTCGGAGTCGGGTACGGACTCATACTCTGCGGAATGCGCAATATGAAAAACACACTTGAGATCGCGGAGCTCGCCGTGAATTTCAGAAGAAGCGGAGTGGTTGGATTCGACCTGGCGGGTGAAGAAGGGGGCTATCCTCCCAAAAAACATCTTGAGGCATTCCAATTTATTAAAAAGGAAAATTTCAATATAACGATTCATGCCGGCGAGGCATTCGGAAAAGAATCGATCTGGCAGGCAATTCAAATTTGCGGCGCGCACAGGATCGGTCATGCTACACGCCTGATAGAAGATATGGTTTTTGATCCGCAGGGAAATGTTCTTGCTCTTGGCCAACTGGCCCAATATATCCTCGATACCCGGCTCCCGCTTGAAATTAATCTGCTCAGCAATGTTCATACAGGCGCAATAGATAAACTGGAAAATCATCCGTTTATAAAATTGTATAAAGAAAAATTCAGAGTTTTCCTGAATACGGACGACAGACTGATGAGCGATACAACTCTTACAAAAGAATATGTAACCGCGAGCGAACTCTTCGGCCTTAATCTCGATGATGTTGAGAAACTTAATATCAATGCGATGAAATCATCTTTCATTCCGTATAAAGAAAGACTTCCATATATATACAATGTAATTAAACCCGGTTATCAGAAGATGCGGGAAAAACTTCTTTCATTAAACGCTTAACTTATTCAGGATAAATTCTATTATGGCAAAACCTCTATTTAAGAATTACACTTTGGACCTTGATCAGAATGAGAAAAAAATCTTGACCACATTCTGCAAAACAATTATTAAACAGATGACTGCGGATGAACGGTTCGCTGCGGACTTAAGAACTTTTAATTCTATCATTGAAAAAATAAATTCCAGTGCCGAAGAAATAAAACTGACTAAGGATGAGAAAACAAAACTGGGATTCAGATTAAAAGAAAATGTGGATCACATGAAAAAACAGGCATCCAAAGGTTTCTTTCTGAAAAGATGGTTCTACAAATCAGCTTATTCGCAGTACGACAAACTATATCAAAATCATTTTACGAATTAAAATTTACTGCCATGAAAAATATTATTAAAGCACCGGTCGGTTCTAAAATTACCTGCAAGGGCTGGGTTCAGGAAGCCGCGATGAGAATGCTGATGAACAATCTGGATCCCGATGTTGCAGAGCGCCCCGATGATCTTATCGTCTACGGCGGATCCGGCAAGGCCGCAAGAAATTGGGATTCGTTCAACGCAATAATCTCATCGCTCAAAAATTTGGAGAACGATGAAACTCTCCTGGTGCAGTCGGGAAAACCTGTCGCTGTTTTTAAAACTCACGCAAACGCACCAAAAGTTATCATCTCAAACGCAATGCTGGTGCCCGATTGGGCAACGTGGGATGAATTCAGAAGATTGGATAACCTTGGACTCACAATGTACGGACAGATGACTGCAGGAAGCTGGATCTACATAGGCAGTCAGGGAATTCTTCAGGGCACTTACGAAACATTTGCAGAATGCGCGCGCCGGCATTTTAACGGAACATTGAGCGGACGGCTTCTGGTGACTGCCGGACTCGGCGGAATGGGAGGCGCTCAGCCTCTAGCTGCAACAATGAACGGTGCCGCATTCCTCGGAATAGACGTAGACAAAACAAGAATTCAAAAACGAATTGACACCGGCTACCTGGATGTGATGACCGCAGATCTAGATGAGGCTTTAAAACTTGTCCTGGACGCTAAAGAAAAAAAGAGTCCCCTCTCGGTCGGCTTGATAGGAAACGCAGCGGAAATCTTGCCGGAAATTCTGAAAAGAAATATAGTGCCGGATGTGCTGACCGATCAGACCTCTGCCCACGATACATTGAACGGATATGTGCCGATGGGAATGAGTTTTGACGAAGCCCTTTCACTTCGCAAAAGCGACCCTTCCAAATATATCTCTCTTTCCAAAAAGACAATTACCGTGCATCTGAAAGCAATGCTTGAATTTCAGAAACGGGGTTCTGTTACTTTTGATTACGGCAACAATATACGCGGGGAAGCAAAAGAGAACGGCGTTGATAATGCGTTCGACATCCCCGGATTTGTGCCCGAATATATCCGTCCCCTCTTCTGCGACGGCAAGGGTCCATTCAGATGGGCGGCACTTAGCGGTGATCCGAAAGATATTTTCGAAACTGATAAAGCGATTATAGAAACATTTCCTGAGAATAAAGCTCTCATTAGATGGATTGAACTCGCACAGAAAAAAGTTCACTTCCAGGGATTGCCCGCAAGAATCTGCTGGCTCGGCTACGGCGAAAGAGCCAAAATGGGAAAGATATTTAACCGCATGGTTGCTGAGGGAAGAGTAAGCGCGCCTATTGTTATCGGCAGAGATCATCTTGACTGCGGATCTGTAGCATCACCCAACCGGGAGACAGAAGCAATGATGGACGGGAGCGATGCTATTGCAGATTGGCCTATTCTGAATGCGCTCCTTAATGCTATCGGAGGTGCAAGCTGGGTTTCCGTTCATCACGGCGGCGGAGTGGGAATAGGCAAATCGATTCACGCGGGAATGGTGGTTGTTGCAGACGGTTCTCCTGAAGCAGAAGCAAGATTGGAACGCGTGCTCACATACGATCCCGGGATGGGAATTGTGCGCCACGCAGATGCTGGATATGAACAAGCCGTTGATAACGCAAGGAAATTTTCAATAAAGATTCCAATGCTTAAATAACTTAAATGAATTTGAGGTGATAAATGAAAGTGTTAATTGCAGACAAATTTCCTGATAATCATATTCAGACTTTGAAGAATGCAGGATTTGAAATTATGTATGAGCCGAAAGCCGGCGAGAATGATATTCCTAATCTGGTCAAGGATGCAGAATTCATTGTTGTCCGTTCTACTAATGTGAACGCAGCAGCAATCAACGCCGGCACTAATCTTAAAATTGTTATCCGTGCCGGCTCGGGTTATAATAATATTGATGTAGCCGCGGCGACCGCTAAAGGAGTATCCGTGTCAAACACTCCTGGCAAAAATTCGATCGCTGTCGCAGAACTCGCGATGGGATTAATGATATCGCTCGACAGAAAAATTCCGGATAACGTAAAAGATTTCAATGGCGGTGTATGGAACAAGGCAAAATATTCCAAAGCGGAAGGCCTGTACGGAAAAACACTTGGAATTATCGGAGTCGGAAATATCGGCAAAGAGATTGCAAAACGCGCCCAGTCTTTCGGCATGAAAGTAATCGGTTATGACGTATACAAAACCGAAGGGATAGGCGTGGAATATATCGACGATGTGGAAAAATTGATTTCACTTTCGGACGTAATCACTCTTCATGTTCCTGCAAATCCGCAGACCAAGGGAATGTTCAATGATAAACTGTTCGGACTTATGAAAAAAGGCGCTATACTTCTGAACACTTCACGCGCGGATGTGATTGACGAAGACGCATTGATAAAGGCGGTTAAAGAGAAAGGTATTTTAGCAGGAGTGGATGTTTTCAAAGGCGAACCGGAAGGCAAAGACGGCGCCGTTTCATCAAAATTGCAGAATGTATACGGAATTTATGTTACGCATCATATCGGCGCATCGACAGAACAGGCTCAGGATGCAGTGGCTGAGGAAACCGTAAAAATTATTGTGGAGTATAAAAATTCAGGAGCGGTTTTAAACTGCGTTAACAAAAAATAAATTTCGTTGATAAATTAATCTTATAAAAAAAGCGGCTTTTGAGCCGCTTTTTTTTTGGAAAAAACCAGTTAACCTTCGAGGTTGTTTATGCTGTCGCTTCGTATACGCTGATGAACTGACGGTTGTTTTTCTTTCTTTCGAATTTAACAACACCGTTAACCGTAGCGAATAACGAATGATCTCCGGCTAACATTACATTTTTGCCGGGATGAAAATTTGTCCCTTTCTGACGGACTAAGATAGAACCGGCTGTAACTTTTTCGCCGCCGAATGCTTTAACTCCAAGATACTGCGGATTACTGTCGCGACCGTTTCTTGATGAACCTTGACCTTTTTTATGTGCCATTATTTCCTCCGTTCCTAAGCTATCTTAGTAACTTCAATTCTTGTTAATAATTGTCTGTGTCCGTTCTTTCTCTTGTAAGAAATTCTTCTCTTCTTCTTGAACACAATCACTTTTTCATCTTTAAGATGTTCCAATATTTTCGCCTGAACCTTTGCGCCTTTAACAAGGGGTGTACCCACTTTCGTAGACTTATCATCACCAAGAACTAAAACTGAATCGAATGTAATTTCAGAATTCGGTTCGGCTTTTAAACGCGGGACATAGTACTTATTATTTTCAAGGACTTTAAACTGCTGTCCTGCGATATCAACTACAGCAAACATCTTTCCTCCAAATGCTCAATTTTTGAGCCGTAAATGTAATAAATTCCTCTTATCCATGTCAATAAATCCGGCATTAATTTTTCAAGTTTTCGACAATACCGTCTAAAGTTCAGGAGAGGCCGGGAATCCCCATTTTAGCTTAAAAAGCTACAAAATTATTTCTTTTTGAGATTCGGCGGATTCATACATAGCTTCCAAAAGGCGCATAAGCACTACTGCATCTTCACTGCTGGAGGCAAAGGGGCCTTCCTGCCGTATCATTCCGACAAAATGCTTCAGTTCGTTCTCATACGATTTCTTGAACAGATTTGTATTTTTTGATTGATTAGGAAGTGTGTAATCGATCCGGTTGGTCGCTACCCGCTTATATGCTCTAAGCGGATTCAGATGCGCCGTGCCTTCGGTTCCGAATGCGGCAAGATGGAATTTGTCCCATTCCGCGTGAAGATCCCAGCTTACTTCAAAACTGATTATATGATCTCCCTCAAAACGGATCATACCAACCGCAGAGTCTTCCACGTCTTTAGTGTTGTGAGAAAATTTTTGAACCGAAACGCTCTTCATTTTATGATCGTCCATTATCCAGAGCGCCAGATCCAGAATAAGAATTCCAAGATCTATTATTACTCCGCCGCCCGACTGACTCTTGTTGATGAACCATTTCTGTTCGCTGCTCTGCTTGCGCAGCCAGCCGCATCGTATATAAAAAATATCTCCAAGTTCACCGCTTCCCAAAAGGCTTTTCATAAGCATCGCATCGGGACGGAATCTCAGATTCATTCCAACCATAGCCTGTTTCTTATATTTTTTGGAAGCGGCATTTATCTCTCTGGCTTCTTCCAAATTTCTTGAAATCGGTTTTTCAATGAGAACATGCCTTTTCGATTTTAAACATTCAATCGCAATTTCTGTATGAGAATTTGTAGGGGTTGCAATAATCACGGCATCGCAATCCTGCTGGGAAAGCATCTGCTGAAAATCTGTATACTGATTTTTTATGCCGAATTTTTCGCCCACCGTTTTAAGACGCGTTTTGTTTATCTCCGATACCGCGACTAACTCGACATTCGAAAGTTTGGATAGAATTGGAAGATGGACTAACTGAGCAATTGTGCCTAGTCCCACTACCGCGATTTTTGTTTTTTCCATAGGAGCACCGTAAAGTGATTTTATTTTTTATTCAAAAAAATTTTTATTTTTTCGGTCAATCCGTCAGAATCGATTCCCAAAATTTTATGAAGTTCTTTCTGAGTTCCATGATCGATGAAATGATCCGGCAAACCGAGCCGCAAAATATCTCCTTTGTATTTCTTCCCAGAAAGATATTCCATCACTCCGGAACCGAATCCCCCTACTATCGTATTCTCTTCGAGTGTTAGGATTTTATTGAACCGGTTCGCTATCTGATCGAGCATATTTTCATCCAGCGGTTTTATAAATCTCATATTCACCACTTCACATTTTATTCCGTCGTTCAAAAGTTTTTCGCTTGCTTTCTGCGCGTATTCGACCATATTGCCCACAGCGAGAATCGCAACATCTTTCCCTTCTATTAAACATTCCGCTTTGCCGATTGGGATTTCCGAAAATCCATCCTGCAGCTTAACACCTAGTGCCGAACCGCGCGGATACCGGACAGCAACAGGCCCGCCTTTATAGTTCACCGCCGTAAAGAGCATGTTTCTCAGCTCAGCTTCATCCTTAGGCGCCATTATAACCATGTGCGGTATGAGCCGCAGATAGGTAAGATCAAATGTTCCGTGATGTGTCGGCCCGTCGGCTCCTACCAATCCAGCTCTGTCCAGAACAAAAACAACATGAAGTTTCTGAAGCGCCACATCATGAATTATCTGATCGAATGCGCGCTGCATGAATGTTGAATAGATAGCTACAACGGGAATAATTCCCTGAGTTGCCAAACCAGCAGCGAATGTGACTGCATGTTCCTCTGCAATGCCGACATCAAAAAAGCGATCCGGCAATCCATTTTTCAGAATATCAAGCCCGGTGCCGTCAGACATTGCGGCGGTAATGCCGATAACTTTAGGATTTTGTTTTGCAATTTCTAAAAGCGCTTCTCCGAATATTGAAGTGTATGACGGCGCCGCTCCCTCTTTTTTTATCGCTTCTCCCGTCACTTTATCGAACGGAGTTGCCGCGTGAAGTCTCTGCACGTGCTCTTCTGCAGGTTTGTATCCTTTTCCCTTCTCGCTGGTAGCATGGACAAGAATTGGTCCGTTATACTTTTTTACATGCTCGAACATTTTTATCAGCTGATCCAGATTATGCCCGTTCACCGGTCCGAAATACCTGAATCCCAGTGCCTCAAAAAGCATTCCCGGCGTTAGCATGGATTTAATTCCAGATCCGAGTCTCGCGGTAACTCTTCTAATTCCGTCTCCGAAGTTGTCCAGCTTGCCGGTAAGATCCCAAATTGCGCCTTTGAATTTATTGTACTCAGGATGCGAGATCATTTCGCTGAAATAATTGGAGATCTGCCACACATTGGAGCCGATGGACATATTGTTATCATTGAGCACGACAATAAGATTGCTCTTTATGATTCCTGAATTGTTCATTGCTTCGTAGGCCATACCTCCGGTCATTGCGCCGTCGCCTATTATGGCAATAACTTTTTTATCGCTCTTGTTTATATCTCTTGCCACAGCCATCCCCAGTGCGGCGGAGATTGAGGTTGATGCATGCCCTGCGCCGAAAGCGTCATATTCGCTCTCCGACCTTTTTAAAAATCCGCTTATTCCGTTAAGCTGGCGGATTGTGCCGAGCTTGTCTCTTCTGCCCGTAAGGATTTTGTGCGGATATGCCTGATGGCCGGTATCCCAGACTATCAGATCATTCGGCGTATCAAAAACTTTATGAAGAGCTACGGTTAATTCTACCGTGCCTAATCCCCCGCCGAAATGACCTCCTATCTTTGATATGACATCGACCATATATTCGCGGATCTCGGTGCAGAGAGTTTTCAGTTCATCGAGTGATAAAGCGCGGATATCTTTCGGAGAATCCACTTTGAACAGAACTTTATATTTTGACTTATCGGTCATTCCGGTAGATTCCTCGCATTACTCTTTAGAATTATTTTCAAGCTGTTTTTTCAGTTCGGTCACTTTAAGCTCGGCATCTTTCAATGCGGCAAAACAATTTTTAGCCAAGCCGATTCCCTCTTCGTATAATTTGATGGACTGATCGAGTCCTGCATCGCCGCTCTCCAACGCATCGGAAATCTCCTGCAGGCGGCTGAGCATCTCTTCAAAATTATTCTCTTTCTTCTTGCTCATTTTATTTTTACCTCTCCGTCATAAAATTTTATTTCAAATGAATTTTCATCGGCCAATTTATTTTTTCTCGTAATATATTTTCCGTCCTGGCTAATTAACGTAAATCCCTTCTTGAGCACATTTTCTACATTATGCGGTTCTATTTTGCTCTCCAGAAGTTTCATTCTGTTCTTAATATCGGAAATTTTTATTTCAAGGTTATTCTGAAATCTGTAGATCAGATTATCCAGCAGCTGGGATTTCCGGTTAACCAGATCCTGCGGAGAACGGAATCCGTACGACGAAATAATTTTCCGGATCCCTGTTTTGTAATCCGAAATAATTCTTCCCATCCTTTCATTGAATGAGAAAGAAAATTCCTTTAGAAGCGCCGAGAGCTCGGCTTTATCCGGTGTAGCCAGTTCCATTGCAGCAGAAGGGGTTGCCGCTCTCAGATCCGCCGCAAAATCCGAAATCGTAAAATCAATTTCATGACCAACCGCGCTGATAACTGGAATATCAGATTCGAATATTGCGCGCGCAACAATCTCTTCATTAAACGCCCAGAGATCTTCCAGCGAACCGCCTCCTCTTCCGACTATTATTAAGTCGATATCGTTTTGTTTGTTAAGGAGGCGAATATTCCGGGCAATTTCCTCCGCGGCGCCTTCTCCCTGCACTTTGCAGGAAGCTATCACCAGTTCCACTAACGGATATCTTCTTGCGGCAATGCTTTTCATATCCTGAAATGCCGCGCCGTCCTTTGCGGTCACAATTCCAATCTTCGAAGGGAATTCGGGAATCGGCTTCTTGAACTGCTCGTCGAACAATCCTTCCGCGGCGAGTTTCTGTTTTAATTTTTCAAATGCCGCCTGGAGCTCCCCTACTCCGGCCGGTTTCATAGACCTTACATCTATCTGATAATTCCCTCTCGGCGGATAGACGGTAATCTTGCCGGTGATTATGACTTTCATTCCGTCCTGCGGAGTAAAAAATACATAATTGTTCACGCCGCGCCACATAGTGCAGCTTACCTGTGCACCTGAATCTTTTAAAGTGAAATACCAATGCCCCGATACGTGAGCTTTAAAATTGGAGAGTTCTCCGATGACGCTTATGTCGGAAAAATTTTCTTCCAATGTCTGCTTGATAAAACCGGTTATCTCGCTGACCGATAAGATATTTTCTTTTGATTCCTCTTTCCGCTTCAAATCTGATCCGCTCACAAATTCAGTGAAAAAAAGTTTGAATACAATCCGATGGAAAATTCGTGGAAATTTTTCCCGTCGGAAACCGTTTGGAAATTATATCTGTACCTTAAATAAAAAGTGAAAACATTCTGAATCTGAAAAAGTCCGGCTGAAATTTCAGCGGACAAACCGTTGTATCCTTTAAAGTCGGTAAACGTTCCAATGCCCGGAGCTATATATTTGATCCCTTCAACGAGCACCATCTGTTTGTAGCCGAGCCGGAGATAATTTTTTCTCTCCGCATTAAAAATATAAGAATATTCCAACCCAATATAACCGGCGGGATAATTATATCCGTTCGAATAAAAATTAATCAGCGGAATCTCCTTGCTAAGCGACCACCGGTGCCCGCTCCCTTCAAGAAGATAAGCCGGAGCAGGAATTGCAAAAATAACTGCGCCCAGACAGATGCTGAAAATTCCCGGGTCTTTCTCATCGGGAATCACAAAACCGTCCGGCAGTTTAACTTCATATAATTCCGATTTGGTCTCGTTTCCCGCGCTGTCTGTTGCCACAATGTGGTACAAAATTCCCCTCTGCAGCTTCAGTTTCTCTGCCCCCAGTTCAATTTTATGATCCTCGGTCAGGTTTTTTGAGACATCGTAGGAACTCTTATCGTCCAAAATTATTTTCGACCTGCATCTTTCGCTTGTAAAAAAGGAGAGAACAAATTTATGCGGTTCATCCGGCGAGATATATGAATCAATTATCATAATCTCGATCTTGCCCGAAGCGGAAGAATCCGTCTGTGCGCTTAATTTAAGGGCAAAGAATAAAATTATTAGAATGGTTTTCAGGATACGCATGAAATTATTTTTTTATCGCGGATAAAATTAAACTTTTTTGAGGTAATATTTTTGAATTTCTTTCCTCCCGAAATTCATATTTGATTTCGAAGCGTGGAACGAATTGACTATATTTGCACAGCAAAAGGAAAGATTATCCAGTATAAAAAAGGGCTCTCTTGAAAATTCTTATCTCTAATGATGACGGCATAGACTCTGCGGGAATTTCCGCATTGGCAAAAGAATTAAAAAAGATCGGGGATGTAACTGTTATAGCACCGAGAACAGAGCAGAGCGCGGTTGGCCACGCCATAACTATGAAAATTCCGCTTAGGATTACCGAATATTTCAAGAACGGTGATTTTTTCGGGTATGCGATTGACGGAACTCCCGCCGACTGCATCAAGATCGGCATCAGAAATATATTGAAAGAGCCGCCGGATATCGTTCTATCGGGCATAAATTGCGGCTCGAACACCGCAATTAATATTATCTATTCCGGCACTGTTTCCGCCGCGCGCGAGGCTGCAATAATGGATATACCTTCAATAGCGGTCTCAGTGACAGATCATAATCCCAAACATTACGAGTATGCGGCAAAATTTTCCGCCCGACTTACTCAAATGGTAGTGGAAAAGAAATTAAAAACAGGAACGCTTCTGAATGTGAATGTGCCGGACTTGCCTGAGAGCGAAATTGCCGGCGTCCTTTTGACCCAGCAGGGGAAATCGAAATGGGACGATATCTACGAAGAAAGAAGAGATCCTTACGGAAGAAAATATTACTGGCTCACGGGAAATTTAATTCAGGCGGATGCAACTTTGGATACGGATCAGTTTGCGGTTAGACAGAATTACGTTTCCGTCACACCGGTTCATTTCGATCTTACCGATTATGAAATGTTCGAATCTATGAAGAACTGGCATTTGGATAAAATGCTGAAACAATAACTCAGAAAACTTAATGATGCGGCAGAGCGGATTTAGCATATTTATCGGCGGCAGCACACCGCTTTTTATTTTGTTTCTTATTCTGATTGCACTCTTCTCTTTCTATATCTACAGATTCACAATTCCCAGGGTCTCCGGCAGAATTAAATATCTCCTATTCGCAATCAGATTTTTAATCCTCGCTCTGATACTCTTTGTTATCTATGAACCGGTACTTACTCTCATAAACAGAGAGGTCAATGAATCGAAAACTTTTATCTATGCAGATAACTCGAATTCAATAGCAGCTAAGGACAGCTCAAAAAGATCCGGCCAGGTCAAATTTATTTTGGATGAACTTAATACCGGGAGCGGAATAAGAACAAAAAATTTTTCTTTCGGAGCAAAAATTGATTCCGCTAAAACCGACGGAGAATTAGATATCGATTTTAAAGAACCGCTTACAAATTTTTCAAAAATCATTCAGCACATCAGAAAAAACAGCGGATGTATAAATTCTGCTGTGATTATAAGCGACGGGATCATTACGGACGGGGTCGATCCTTCCTACTACGCCGAGAGGCTGCAGGTCCCGGTTTTTACTATCGGAATCGGAGACACCACACGCAAACGCGATATTGAAATAACCGATCTCCTCTTCAATCAGTTTGTTTACGCGGGAAGGCCTGCTCAAATTGAAGCTGTAATTTCAAATTTCGGATTTGCAGATCAAAAGTGCCGGATCACTCTTAGCGAGGAGAATAAAATTATCGCCTCGGAAGAGATAGTTTTAGATGCAGCGGGAGTGAACAGGGCTGCTTTCAATTATAAACCCGCGAGCGGAGGCGAAAAGAAATTAACCCTCTCGATTGCCCCTCTTCCCGGTGAATATTCCTCCGCAAACAACAGCCGCACATTTTTTCTTAATGTGATTGATGCTAAAATAAAGATCTGCATTGTTGCGGGAGCGCCTTCGGCCGACCTTGCAGCAGTAAATGATGCGTTGAGCGCCGATAAGAATTTAAGAATTAAAAAATTGGTCCAGATTTCGCAGAATAAATTTCTGAACGATGAATCTGCATCGGTGATAGATAGTGCGGAGATTCTCTTCCTTCTTGATTTTCCTCAACCGAACAGCTCCCCCGGCTTAATAGAAAAGGTTCTCTCCTCAATCAGCAAGAATAAACCGTTCTTTTTTCTTCTATCCGCTAACGCAGATCTTTCGAAATATGCGAGCCTGGCAAAATATCTTCCGTTCACTATTTCTAAAAATACAAATGAATCTATCGCTGTTCAGCCGGAATTAAATGCCGGCGAATACTCTTCCTACTTCTCTTCTGCAAACAGCAGAAAAGAATTATGGGATAAACTTCCTCCCGTACTTCAGATAAACGGAGAGATAAAAGCTAAACCGGGCAGCACCGTGCTGGCTTCCACACGTATTAAAAATGTTGTAACCGGAAATTCTCTAATTATCTCTTCCGATCTGGGAGGGAGCAGAGTTTTTTCAATACTTGCGTCGGATATCTGGCGCTGGCAGCTTCAGACTGCGGAAAGCAATCAGGACTTTTTCCCGAATTTTATGAACGAAATTGTAAAATGGCTCTCTCTTTCGGATCATCAGAGCAGATTCAGAATAACGACAAACAAAAAAATCTATTCACCGGGCGAAGAAGTAATTTTTTCGGCGCAATTGTATGATCAGACAATGACACCCGTAGATACGGCAAAGATTGATTTAAATATATCGCACAACTCTAAAATCAGCGAACTGACTTTCATATCTGCAGGGAATGGCATCTACACATCATCATTCAATCCATCGGAACCGGGCGATTATAAATTTACCGGAAAAACAAATGCAGCCGGATTGACGAATAATGCTGTCTCGGGCAGATTCAGCATAGACGAAATTCCAGCCGAAAAAATTGACACCCGCATGCGCGAGGCCTTTCTGAAAAGTCTTGCAATTGCCACCGGCGGAAATTATTATTCAATTGAGAATCATTCTCAGCTTGCAGGTATCTTAAAAAAATTGAATGCCAACTCTTCCAAGGAATCTTTTTCAAAAAAAGAATATTCTCCCTACAGGGATGAATGGATCCTGGCACTAATTGTTCTCCTCTTCTCTTCCGAATGGTTTATAAGAAAAAGAACAGGGATGATTTAAAGAATAAACCGGGGTTTTTTAATGCCGTTCATAATTTTCGACGAAGCTCATAAAGTGGGATTCAAACCGATCGATTCGGATCATAAAAAAATTGCCTCTCTCGCAAATAAACTGTACAGATCGGTTTCAAAAAATGATCTTTCTTCATTCAGTTTAACTTTTTCAGAGTTCCTGAATGCCCTGGAACTGCATTTCAGAAATGAGGAGAAGCTGATGAAAGAAAATAATTTTCCCGGCTATTATTCGCACAAACTAGAGCACGACAGATTTTACAATCAGGTTCTCTCGTTTACGAAAAACAAACCGGGTAAAAAGATCATAATCGAACCGGCAAAGCTGGAGAGAATCAGGAACTGGTTCTTTAATCATATTGAGATAAACGACCGCAAGTGCGGTGAATTTTTAATAAATAAAGGGTTCTAAAGCCGGCCGTTTAAATGAAAAATCTGATTCAGTTATTGGATTTTTTTCTCCCGCGGTTTTGCCAATGCTGCAAATCCAAATTGGAGAGCGACCAATTAATCGCATGCGAGACATGCCTCTCCAAAATTAAACCTGCGACAGATGAGAGATTAAAATTCGAATTCGAGAAGAAATTCAGAGACGCAAAAGTTATAAGCGGATTTGATTCGCGTTATCTGTTTGAAAAGGAGGGGGAACTTCAGAATCTCATCCACGCACTGAAGTATGAGGGAAAATTCAGGATCGGCTTATTTCTCGGCAGAAAATTAGGAGAAAAAATTGAGGCGCGGATATGCGATTGGAAGCCGGATTTTATTATTCCCGTGCCTCTGCATCATCTCAAAAAAGCGGAAAGAGGATTCAATCAGTCATACTATTTGGCAAAAGGGATGAGTAGATTTTTAAATATCCCGGTGGCCCAAAAATATTTGAAGAGGATCCGATTCACCGAGACTCAGACCAATTTAACGCTCGATGAAAGAGCAGACAATATGCTGGGAGCTTTCAAAGTTAAAAAAAGAGAGATGGTTAAGGGGAAAAATATTCTGATTGTTGACGATGTTATAACTACAGGAGCCACTGTTTCCGAATGCGCAAAAGTTCTGTTGGAAAACGGTGCTTCAAAAGTTTTTGCGGCTTCGGCGGCAGTAGCAGATTGATTGGGGAGTGGAATTATTTTTCTTTCAGTTTGTCGGGTATTGTAAAACTTACTTTTGTACCCTTTCCTTTATTGCTTTCGATTTTCAGTGTCCCTCCGTGCATCTCGATCAATTTATTGCAGAGCAAAAGTCCGAGTCCGCTCCCCTTCTCTCCGCTGGTGCCTGCAGTGGAACTATTAACGCCTATCTTGAAGAGGGTCTCCTTTTGCGCATCCGTCATTCCAACGCCGTTATCCGAAATGCTTATTACGGTCATTCCGCCGGACTGTTCTCCGCTGACCTTGATCATACCGCCCGGCCGCGTGAATTTAATCGAGTTAGTCAGGAGATTTTGAAGCACTGAGAGGATCATATTAAGATCCGCATAGATCCAGATATTTTCATCCAGGTCATTCAGCATAATCACTTTCTTGGCATCCGCAATCATTTCAAGATTGTTAATTGCCCACTCTGCTTTCTCTTTCATCAAAAACGGTTCGGGATTAAATACCATTCGCCCGGTCTGCACTTTAGTCCAGTCTAAAAGATTATCTAAAAGCACAAGCACATTGCGGCCGACATTATTAAGTTTTGAGCCGAACTCTTTTATCTCTTCCGGTCTCAGCGCTTTGTAATCGCCGTGAAGTATCTCTGCAAGTGTAAGGATCGGCTGAAACGGGCTGCGCAAATCGTGCGCTATTATCGAATAGAAGAGATCTTTATTTTTATTCAGCTCCTCCAGCTCGTTTATTCTTTTTAAGTGAGCAGACTCTAATTCTCCTCTCTCTTTATCTTCTTTTTTTATTTTCGAAATAAGGAAACAGAAACAGACAAACAAAATTAAAATGACTGCAAAAATTATTATCGATGTAGTCAGCAGAACAGATTTTAATTCGCCTATCCGGCTAGTTGCTCCCGATTCATAACCGGATGATATTTTTTCGGCAACTTCCGCCACGGAGGAATAGTTGATGAAAATCAGAATTCCGGCGGATAACAAAAGCAGAAGGGCCAGCACAAAAAAATTATTCAGATTCAGTTTGACGGGAGATGCATATTTCTTCATCGGTAAATTCCCCTGTATCCTAAAACGCTTATTAATTATACCTATAGTTAAGACAGTTTTAAGGAATCCATCCAAGATCGGATAGTGTTACTTAATTATTTCCGGTCAATAAGTCAATTGCGGCCTTCAGCATGAGGACCGCTTTATATCCTAAATCACATTCCTCGCGTAGGAATACCCCCTCATTCCCTGAAAACAGATTTACATCTTTTAATAAAGAGTTCGGCTGGTATTTAAATGATCAGTTAATTCTTAACGGCGGTGTTCAAGTTATTAACAAACAGACTCCCATGTATAATCTAGTATCGTTTATAATTTTCAATCGGACCCCCGTTCAGATTGCCTCTCTTCAATTTTAACGGAGAGCATATTCACAATGCGGAATTTTCTTCTTTAACTTTTTCTAAAAAACGGACTCTGAATTTGCTGCCTATATTTTTTATGCTTTCCACATCCACCACCGCGTTATTCAGCTCGCAATGTTTTTTTACAATGGCAAGGCCCAGACCCGTGCCTTCGAATAAACGGGAGTAACTGTTATCTTCCTGAGAGAAGACTTCGAAGAGGAACGGAATATATTCTTCCTTTATACCAATCCCCGTATCCTCCACTTCAACTACAATCTGCTCCTCTTCATTCATATAGACAGTCGTTTCAATCTTGCCTGAGGTCGTGTACTTGAAACTGTTGTCTATCAGTTGTTTAAATATCTGCTCCAGTCCGTACTTATCTGCTATGATTTTGGGCGATAAGATTTTATTAGTAAGAATGAATTCGATATTTTTTGCTTTTGCGCGGGCAGAATACGATTTATAAATTTGTTTTAAGACATCATCATACAGATCGACTTCCGAAATAATTTTTTCGTAGGTGCCGGTTTGAAGCTGCGCCATCTCCAATATCAGATCGATAGTTCGCTTGATCCTTTCCCCCTCTTCCTCGATTATTTTAATGCTGTGATTGGTCTCGACAGATTCATTGAAGCCCGATTCGTTCTTCAGCAACTGCACCATATTCATAATCACATTCAGCGGGGTGCGGATTTCATGCGACATTGTTGCAAGGAATTCAGCTTTCAGCTCTTCGATCTTTCTTTTTTTGGAGAGGGCTGTAAGATATGCGTACTCGGCATTTTTTAACGCCGTTATATCATGCACTAAAACCTGATAATACGGCTGGAGGACGCCGCCGATGGTGACCGTATTTGCGCTCTCCCTGAAATAGCCGATACTCCAATCTTTTCTTATCCACTCCGATTCAAAATCTTTTACTCTCCCGTTTTTTCTTAGATGGGATTTGAACTCTTCTCTTTTTTCCTTGTTTAAAACGCAGTATTCCTCAAATACACGATTCGGCAGCGAACCGATATTTTCGTAGCCGAGCATTGATAAAAATATTTTGTTCGCGCTCTTTAAATTCCCGTCGTAAAATATTTCATAATATCCGATCTCTGCGTCATCATAAATTTCTTTAGCCAGCGTTTCTTTATTTAGAAGAAACACATTAGGACTCATCTTATCTGATATATCTTTTATGCAGAGATATCTTCCAAGGTAATAATTGTTGATATCGTAAACGTTCTGGCATACAAGGGAGATCCATTTTACTTCCCCGTTCTTTTTGATTATTCTGAATTCATCCGAAAAGAAATTCATCCCCTCCAGCATTTTCGATTCTTCTCTTACAAACTTATTTAAATCTTTCGGGTGAATTATTCTCTTCAGGAATTGACTGTCATCGCCGAACTCTCCGGGATCATATCCGCTTATAAGCCGGCATCGCGGGGACATGAAACTGATCTGGGAATCCGGATTGATCCAGCTGATCCAATCGTCTGAAAATTCAGCGATTAATTTGAAAATTTTCTCATTGAAATCGGCGTACTTATTCTGGGGTTGAGAGGGCTGGTGTGGTTTTTCGGTAAAAATTTCTTTTTGACCGGAGTCGGCACCATCATTCAGGTGCCTCAGGTTCTCCTCTTGCATCAACGATTTTCCTCTCCCTTAAAGATCATTTGCATAATTCATTAAAAAAGTGGAATTGAAAATTTTTTAAATCCTTACAGCCGGAAGGACATTTTCAATTCCACTAAGAGGGTGTGTGCAAAAGTAAGAGCCATATAGTGCGGGTATAAGCGATATGCGACGAACGATTATATATTGCGACGAACGATAAACTGCGTCTTTTAGCTGAAATAGTTCTTTATCCTGCCGTGATAACGCTGGCTTACTTCCAATCTCTTGCCGCTGTGCTTCATTATCACTGCAAGCCGGTTGCTTGGCAACGGCTCCATTTTACTTACATAATTCAGATTTATAATTGTCTGCCTGTGAATCCTTAAGAACTGCTCATCGGGCAGCATTCTTACCCAATGAATCATCGGCTTCCTCATTATATATCTCCTGCCGTCAGTCATATAAATGCGCGTGTAGTCTTTTAAACTTTTTATATACTGAATTTCATTAACCGAATAAAACCCGGGCGATCTTTTGTCATTGATAAATATGTGCCCTTCGTAATTCAGTCTTTTTTCCGGCTCGCCGGATTCCATTGACCGGACGGATTTTCTTCTTCCGTTCCCGTTCTCCTCCGAATCCCGGTTGAAACTTTCGGCAATTTTTTTACGCTTCTGCAGCTGCGTTCTGATTGCATTCATCAGTTCATTGTTTGTAAACGGTTTGGTTATGTAATCATCGGCTCCTATATTCATTCCCTTTCGAAGATCTTCCCTTTGAGTCTTTGCAGTAAGAAAAATAAAAACCGGCATCATCTTTTCATCCAGCTTTTTTAATTCGGTCAGAAGTTTGTAGCCGTTGATATCCGGCAGCATGATATCGCATAGTATAAGGTCGGGATTCTCTTCCATAATAATTTTCATTCCCTTCTCGCCTGTGTGAGCAAGGAATGCGTTGAACCCCGTCTCCTTCAGATAAAGGAATATATTTCCACCAAGATCAACATTATCCTCAATAATCAGAATCTTTTCCATTTAAACGCGTATCCTGATAATGACTTCCGTTCCTTCATTTAATTTGCTTCTGCACTCCACGCGTCCGCCATGCATCCTTATCAGATTTTTAATTATAGCCAGCCCCAAACCCGCGCCCCCTATCGGGGCCGCATTCTTTCCTCTGAAAAACGGCTGGAAAAGATTTTTCATGTCGCCCGGATCGATTCCGATTCCTTCATCCCTCACAGACAAAAGAATCCATCCCTTCTCCCTTCTGACATCAATTTTTATTTGTCCGCCGTCGGGAGAAAATTTGACCGCATTGCCGATAAGATTTATAAGAATCTGTTTTAAAATAAAAGCGTCGCATTTAATGCTTTTTATTTCGCGATCAATATTTACGCCGAGCAGGTGCTTATCGCCGATATTGACTACGACCTCTTCCAGAATTTCATTTATGATTTTTCTCGGATCGCACCGCTTCAGAATTATTTTCTTTTGAACTGTTCTTAATTTGTAAAGTTCGGTTATGCGCTCCAGAGTGTCTGTGAGGATGGAGATGGATCTTTTTATCTTTTCTAATATCTCAAGTTCTCTTTCCGTATTTCCTTTTTTGATGTAGAATTCCAGAAGTTCGGCTGAACTTTGCATTGTCGCAAGAGGTGTACGGAACTGATGCGAAGTGGAAGAGATAAATTCCGACTCCATTTTTTTCATTCTCATATCCGGAGGAGATTTTTTAGGTGTGATCTTCGCATTCCCTTTTTTGCCGGATCTTTTTGACCCGGATTTTGCGGAAACGGATTTTTTAGAAGCGTGTCTACTTTTTTTCATCTCTGCCCGGTAAATTATTTTTTTAATCGCCGCGGGAGAATAAGTGAATTAAAGCTTCATCACATCTTGTCGGGCGCCGAGACTCCCAGTATGCTAAGACCGTTTCGCAGGACGGTCTGCACCGCGACCGCAAGTGAGATTCTTGCTTCGGCAAGTTTTTTCTCGCTTCCTATTATGCGGCATTCAGTATAGAAACGGTGGAAAAGAGAAGCAAGCTCTTCCAGATATATTGTTATTCTGTGAGTCTCGTAATTTTCCGCGCTGTAGAGAACATCATCGGGGAATTCGAATAATTTTTTCAGGAGATTCTGCTCTTCCGGTTTTGAAAGGAGACTTAAATTTTCGAGGGAGCTTTCGAGCCCCTCTTCCTTTGTCATCCTAAGAATGGAAGAGATTCTTGCATGAGCATACTGAAGATAGAAAACAGGATTTTCATCCGATTGTTTTTTAGCCACATCGATATCAAAATTCAAATGACTTGTAATGCTTCTCATATTGAAAAAGTAACGTACCACATCGCTGCCCACTTCGTCCGTAAGTTCATCCAGCGTTATATAGTTGGCTTTACGGGTCGACATTTTAACTACTTCCCCCTTATCCATAATTGTAACGAACTGGTGTATAAGCACTTTTATTTTTTCTGAATCGTATCCAAGCGCTTTAAGACCGGCAAGGACATCCGGATATGTGGCGTTATGATCGGAGCCGAACAGGTCGATCATCAGATCGTACCCGCGTTCAAATTTTGTGATATGATAGGCAATGTCCGGAAGACGGTAAGTAGGCTCGCCGGAAGATTTTACAATCACTTTATCGGCCTGATTGCCCAGTTCCGAAAGTTTCAGCCAGACAGCTCCTTCACTTTCGTAAGAAAGAGATCTTTTTTTGAATTCGCTCAGAAGATTTTCAATTCTGCCGTCTTCATACAGCACGTGCTCGTTGTAAAAATTCTTCATCTTGATCTTGATTCGGTCAAGTGTTTTTATGATATCCGCAAAGATCTCTTTTTCAGCCGCCTGCTTGAATTTTCCTTCGGCATTCTCTTCAACCAGAGAATCCCCGAATTCCTCTTTAAGTTTTGCGGCAATCTCTTTTATATATTCACCCTGATAATAATCTTCCGGGAATTCACTCCCTCTGTTCAAAAGTTCAAGATAACGGAGACGTACAGAGTCGCCCAGCACGCGCATCTGCCTTCCGGCATTGTTGAAATAGTATTCACGGTCAACTTCATAACCGATCCACTCGAGCATATTGCCTACAGTGTCTCCAACCACGGCGTTTCTGCCGTGCCCTACAGTTAACGGTCCTGTGGGATTTGCAGAAACAAATTCCACCATTGCTTTCTTGCCGGCATATTTTTTCGATCTTCCGAAATTCTCTTTCTTCTCGAAAATTTCCTTTATGATATTCGTATTGTAAGAAGGGATGAAATAAAAATTGATGAATCCCGGTCCGGCAATCACAACCTTCTCAATTATTTCATTGTCAAACTCCAGATTTGAGATTATTTCCGCTGCAACTGCCTGCGGTTTCTGCTTCAGTTTTTTGGCAAGTATCATTGCGGCGTTGGTGGAATAATCGCCGTGTTCTTTCTGGGCCGGCACGGTAAAAGTGATATCTATATCGTTCAGATAGGTAAGTTTCTTTTTTGTTTCATCAAAAAGCTGCAGCAGATAGTTCTTCAAAAATTTTCTCCGTTAAAGTTTAATCATCATTCTTGATTTTAATTACAGGCGCGTCGCCCCAAAGTTTTTCCAGATTGTAATAGCTTCTGGCGTCTGCCTTAAAGATATGCACAATAACATCAAAATAATCCAGTATTACCCAATTCAAAGTTTCGTACCCTTCTTTATGATAGCATCTGATCCCGTTCTCATGAAGTTTCTGGTCTATCTCATCGGCGATAGCTTTTACCTGCTTATCGGCATCCGCGGAACAGACAACAAAGCAATCCGCAATTCCAGAAAGTTTTCTTAAATCAAGAATATTTATATCGAATCCCTTTTTAGATTTGATCAGTTCAGCAATCATTTTTGAAAATTTTATAGGATCCAATTTTTCCTCATTCCTTTCTTCAATTTATAATTTATCATTTATAATTTATCATTTATAATTTTTAATTTATAATTCATTTATACGGTTGCAGATTGAAATAATCTCTGCCAATAACTACAGTTACATCGAGCAGGTAATCTTTGTTCAGCTGCTGAATGACGTTTTCATTTTTGATTCCGAGCGCTTTTGCAACCTTCAGCGCGTTAGCACTATTTCCGGTTCTGTCTATAACCAGGCTTTCCCCCACATCATCGGAAATATAATTGCCCGATTTTACCACATCCAGATTTTTGGAGCGGAGGAAATCTGTGAATTTTTCTGCAGCCCCGCCCGCGCCGCATCCGTTGAGCACCTCAACCTGAACTATTTCGCTGGCTTCTTTTTCATTGACTGCCAGATCTTTACTCTTTCCCCCGTCGGATAATTTAATGTAAATCGAATAACCCATGTAAATTATTACCGCGGATAAAAGAATTATTGAGAAATTGAGAAACAAATTGTAGGAGGTGGATTTAAATCCTTGTCCCGATCTGGATTTTTTTTTGTCTGATTTGCCGTTCAATTAGGATCGCGTTTAAATTTTGTAAAAGTTTAAACGCAATTTAGTAAAAAACTATCTCTTTCTCAGAAACCCCAGTCGTTAAAATAATTGCCTCTGTAAAACGGTGAATATCCTCCGTATCCGTAGCCGTAAGGATACATTCCGGCAGGAATATTCTGGTACTGAATAAAGATATTCATCTTATCGCTCGGCTTGTAGGTGAGCTGCGCGCGGCTCAGGTAAACGCCGTTTATCTGCTTCGAAAAATCATTGCCGAATGTGTTGTAAGGAGAATTGACAATGCTTATATCGGTCTCGAGTTTGAGCACATCGCTGAATTTGTAAGCCATGCTGTTTGTGTACACGCCCAATGCCATTGAACCGTAGCCGCCGAAGGCTGAATATGAGAGCCCGAACGAATGATGCATCGTGAAATTATCCGGATTTATAAATCCAAGCAGCGACCCGAATGAATTTGTCTTCACTATTCCGTTCATGATATTGGGCTTGTTATCGGAATCGGTTTTGAATTGCGCGAATGAAACCGAAGTATATATAAGCAGGGCAAACAGAATTACTTTTTTCATATTATCACCGATATTTTGTTTCTTTTACAGCATCAGGAGAAGAAATGTTTCTGATCTCCTCTGCAATAATATATCAATTTGGCTTAAAGAGTAAACACATTTTTTTCCCCGTCCGCCTTAATTATGCGTTCACCCTTACAATCATTTCAATTTCAACAGGGGCATTCATAGGCAGTTCGCTAACGCCGACGGCGCTGCGCGCGTGCTTGCCCGCCTCTTCAAAAACCTGGGCCAGAAAATCCGATGCGCCGTTCGCAATTTTCGGCTGACCGTTAAAATTAACCGCGGAACTTACAAAAACGGTGACTTTAACTATCTGATCCACCTTATCCAGCGATCCGATTAATCCCTTTACTGCAGAGAGGCAGTTGATTGCAGAAATCCTGGCGCATTCAATCCCTTTCTCCTCCGTCACTTCGTAGCCCACCTTGCCTTCCGCATGCAGTTTGCCGTTCACAAACGGAAGCTGCCCCGAAGTAAAAATTAAAT
Organism: Bacteroidota bacterium; assembly: GCA_021812705.1. GTDB lineage: Bacteria > Bacteroidota > Ignavibacteria > Ignavibacteriales > Melioribacteraceae > Fen-1258. The sequence continues at coordinate 38,528 of JAKAMT010000006.1, forward strand.
TCCCGCTCTTCTGAGCCGGGACATAATTAGCCAACGGTTTCGGCGCGGTGGGGAGTTCATATCCCAGCAGCGATTTGATTTTTTCTTCAATCATTTTAACCTCAGGAATTTTTTCATTTAAATATATCAAAAAAAATAAAATAAATTAGCCGAATCATTTTCTCATTCATCGACGGCTGATTATCTTTGCACATTCAATTGGAGAAATTTGATGACCGGCGAAAAATTTGAAAAGCTTTGGGAAGTGATGCTTCGCCTTCGTAAAGAGTGCCCGTGGGACGGAGAGCAGACCCACGATTCGATCAAAGCGGCGCTGCTGGAGGAAACCTACGAAGCTATTGAAGCAATAGACATGAAAGATTACAACGAATTGAAATCGGAGTTGGGAGATCTGCTTCTGCATATTGTTTTTCACGCCGCTATTGCCCGGGAAAATAATATTTTTTCGATCGATGATGTCATTGATTCAATTACTGACAAGATGATACGCCGGCATCCGCATGTGTTCGGAGATGTTAAAGTGGACGGCACAAAAGATATTCTGCGCAACTGGGAAGAGATTAAGATGAATGAAGGAAGAGAGGCGCTTCTGGACGGCGTTCCTAAAAATATGCCCGGACTGGCCAGGGCTTTCCGCCTTCAGGAAAAAGCGAGCAAAGTTGGATTCGACTGGGAGAAGAAGGAAGACGTGTGGAAGAAAGTGATTGAGGAAATTGAAGAGATGCATGAGATGGAACGTGCAGGCAACACGGTCGAATTTGAAAAGGAATTGGGGGACGTCTTTTTTGCGCTTACAAATTACGCCCGCTTTCTTGGCGTTAATCCCGAAAACGCACTGCGTTACACAAATGAAAAATTCATTGCCCGGTTCGGCTATGTAGAGAAAAAAATTAAAGAGAGCGGCAGAAAACTTTCGGAATCTACTCTGGAAGAGATGGATAAATACTGGGAAGAGAGCAAAAAAGTTTTAGGGAACTGATAAATATATAACGCCGGAAACTATTTGCCGTTGTTATTGTAATGCTTCTCGTACGCGTTGATGATGTCTTTTACAAGTTTATGGCGTACCACATCAACCTTGTCGAAATAAACAAAGCCCACTCCTTCAATTCCCCGCAGAATCTCCTTCACCTGCACCAGTCCGCTCTGAGAATAACTGGGGAGATCTATCTGCGTGATGTCTCCGGTGATTATCGACTTTGAATTCGGACCGAGCCGGGTTAAAAACATTTTCATCTGCATTCCGGTCGCATTCTGCGCTTCATCCAGAATAACGAAGGCGTTATTCAAAGTCCTCCCTCTCATATACGCAAGCGGGACTATCTCTATTACCCCCTTCTCGATATAATTTTTAAGCTGTTCACCCGGAATCATCTCCTCCAACGCGTCGTACAGAGGCCTTAAATACGGATCTATCTTTTCTCTGAAATCGCCCGGAAGAAAACCGAGACTCTCGCCGGCCTCAACAGCGGGACGCGCGAGAATGATTCTTTTAACAATTCCTTTTTTAAGCGCAGCCACGGAAAATGCTACTGCTAAATATGTCTTTCCGGTTCCCGCCGGACCAATAGCAAAGCAGATATCGTTTTCCTTGACTACTTTTATATAGGCAATCTGGTTCGGAGTCTTTGCCTTGATAGCGTCTTTCTTGGAGTAGAGAATAATATTATCGTAATCGTTCTCGCTGATAATTTCTTTCCCCTGAAGCGTGAGATCGATTATTGTGTAAACATCATTCGGCTGAAGCTTGCCGGTTGTGTTCAGGACAAATATCATCTCTTTAAAAACTTTTTCTATAGCGGCCACTTCTTCCGCCACTCCCTGAATAATAATTGTATCTCCGCGCACGATTACATTTGAGGAAAATCTTTCATCAACAGGTTTAAGATTTGCGTCGTTCATTCCGATGAAAGAGAGGAGATCAACATTTTCTATCTTAACAACTTTTTCTAACTGCGTAACTGCCTCCGGGAAAATAAAAAAGCCCTCTTCAAAAAATGAAAAGGGCTTTATTTAATTTATTGCTTAACACTTTTAGATCAAGAAATCCTTACTTAACTTTTTTTGGAGCCGGAGCTGCAGCTGCAGCAGGTTTCTTTTCTGCCGGAGCCGGAGCTACTGCAGGCGCCTGTGTCTGGGTTGGCGGAGCCGGTTTGTAATTTCTTCTGATCTTATCGTATTTCGATTTTTCTTCTTCAGTCAGATTAGGAATCTTGAAGATCTGTTTCGGGAAGATAAGATCCGGATTCTTTATCTGGTCTCTGTTTGCTTTGTAGATTACAGGCCAAGCAAACGGATTTGCGTAATGTTCTTTTTTCTTTGCGATGTTCCAGAGATTGTCGTTTTTAACTACTGTGTAGTTGATCTCTTTAGGAGCAACAACCCATGCATCCAATTTTCTCTGAAGCTGATTATGTACCTGGTCAAAAAATTCAGGAAGAGCGCTGATTTTATTTTTCTTCATCGCATCCAGTTCTGCCTGGCGGTCTGCTTTTTCAGGAACGCGGCCGTCAATCTTTGCGGTCAGATCTGCGAGCTGTTTTCTGAAATTGTCAACGTCGGCTTTTTTAGCGCCGAGCATTGCATAGGTTTCATTCACACAGTCGTCGTATGATTTAAGTCCGGCATTTATTTTTTTGAGATTGGCAACTTCAGCTTTTAAAGCATTCAGTTCTGCAGTGAGAGAAACTCTTCTCTCGGTAAGGCGGTTCATTTCATTCTGCCATTCTTCTTTGGTCATTTCTTTCTGCTGCGCAAAGATATTGACAGAGAGAACCATAGCAAAAAAACTCACTAACAATAATTTGTAAAATTTCATTTAAGCCTCCGTCATGAATAAACTTATTAATTACATCCCGATTTTTTCGAGATTCTTTTTGGTTTCTGCTTTTTCTTTTGCGCACTGATCAAGTTTTGCATTTTTTTCGGCAATTTCTCTTTCTATGGCAGCTTTTTCAGCTTTGAGAGATCCTACTTCTTTTTCAAGCGCTTTAACTTCAGAGCGAAGGGCTTCTAGTTCAGCCATCTGCTCTTCCGAAACTCCGCTGCAGCCTGTCACACTTACCATTCCTGCAAACAGAAGAACTATAAGCGCAGAGTTGATGATCCTTTTCATCATTTCACTTCTCCTTTATATTGATGATTTGAATTTTGCGCGATAAATATAAGAATTTTTCAGTCTAAATAAAGTGCATATTTTCATTTTATCATCTAGATCAGGCGTTTTTCTACAAAGCTCGAGTATTTTTCCCCCGCTATAATAAGATGATCGATCACCTGAATATCCATAATTTTACCGGCTTCGGCTAATTTTTTTGTCAATGAGATATCTTCGTTGCTGGGATCGGGATTGCCGCTGGGATGATTGTGCAACAGAATTATGCTTGCCGAATTATTCTCTATCGCCGTCTTGAATACCTCGCGCGGATGAACTAAACTGGCGTTTAAATGTCCCACAGAGATCAGCTCCATTCTTATCACCCGGTTGGATGAATTGAGGCAGACCACGTAAAATTCCTCTTTCAGTTTATCCCGCATGACAGGAATAAAAAGTTCGGCGATATCGGCGGGAGAAACGATTTTTTTTACGGAGAAAAGTTTTTTCTGAAAATCTGCCCTCCTGTTGATTTCGAAAGCTGCAAGGAGAGCGGCCGATTTGTCTTTTCCCACGCCGGGGCATTTTTGAATCGCCGCCGCGGTTTGAGAAGTGAGATTGTTCAATCCCCCTGCGCTAGTGATAAGATCGTACGCAACCTGCAGCACGCTCTTCCCTTTTGTTCCGGTGCGCAATAGAATAGCTATTAGTTCCGCATCGGTCAGACTCTGCGCGCCGCGCAGCAGCAATTTTTCACGTGGACGGTCATCGATTGGAAGTTCTTTTACTTTCATAGCTGCTCCCCATAGATTTTCTTATATAACTTTATCCATTACCGGAGATTAGAAATCGAAGAAGCGTACAATTTTACTTAAGCGTAGAGGTTTTGAAAATGTGTAAGACAAATTTGAGAAAAATAGTTCTGCAGTTAAATTAGTTTACCGATCAATTTTTAACGGCACTCAGTATAGCGCATTTAATTTAACGTATGCTTATCTGTAATGTTTTACCCAGTGCTTCTAAGTAACTTTTAAGTGTGGATAAACGAATATCTTCGGCATGGTTTTCAATTCGGGATATTGCGGACTTTTTAGTGCTCATTTTTTCCGCCAGCTCTTTTTGCGTTACACCGACTTCTTCCCTTGCCTGACGAAGCAATACTCCAATTTTGAAACTTTCGTAACCTTTTTCAAAATTTTTAGAGAATTTTTTACTTTTTCTTTTTCTTTTTACTATATATTTATCCAGATCATCCATTTTGGTTCCTCTCTAAAAAATCTTTTTTTCTGGTTTCAGCAAGTTCTATCTCTGTTTTAGGTGTTTTTTTAGCCTGCTTTCTAAATCCATTGGTTAAAACTACAAAATTTGATTTGTACCAAAAACCCAGCAACCGGAATTCATTTTTTCCAAAACCAGTTCTTATCTCCCAAATATCCTAACTTCCTTCTAAATGATAAAGTTAACCTATTTGTGAACCAAAGTAAATACTATTACGGACGTTAAATGCGCCGAAGCATAATTACCGGTTCCGCTGTTTCATCTTTTCACTTAAGCGCATGCCATGCAATATATAGTTGATATATAAATTTTTATCAATTTTTTAAAATAATGCTTACGATTCTCTCGGGACCAACTACAATTGTGAATCCTGTCTTAGAGTGTCCGTCATTTCCTATCTCTTTACCCACCCCTTCAAGAGTGACAAAATCTTTAGAGATAACTACACTTACCGGATCACTCATATTTTCAGTCTTCAGCAGATTATCTGGTACTTTAAATCCTTTGAATGAATTTCCGCCGCCCCCAAGTTTAGCCGGTTTACGAAAATATTCCTGCGCTGAAGAAGCGATCTTCTTCAGATCCGCGAGCAGAGCATCTCTACTAATATTAACCTGCTGCTGAGATACAGATGGAATTTTTTTTGATGATTCCGTACTGCTATTTTCGTTTGAGGAGTGTTTTTGGTAGAAAGCGAAAAACAAAACTAATATCAGTGTGAGAATGATGCTCTTGTAGATTTCGACATAAAACATTCTTTTTTCCATGATATACCTCCCAGTTGTAAAATAAGTTTATATATTAATTTTAGCCGAATGACCGCCCTGTTTTTAAGCCGAAGATCCCGCCGCA
>JAKAMT010000007.1 GCA_021812705.1 Bacteroidota bacterium
TTTGTGTTTCCTGTTATGCTGAGAAATGCGCTGTTCAAGATTTGAGGTACAGCCAATATAATGACGGTTTTTATCGGATTGGAGTATGTAAACAAAGTAATCCTGCATAAATAAAAAACCCCAAATTTCTTTGGGGTTATTTAATTGTGGGGGCTGAAGGATTCGAACCTACGACCCCTCCGACTTCGTCGGAGTGCTCTGAACCAACTGAGCTAGATATTCTTTTGCTTTTAACCAATTCTTCAAACTTTTCAAATACTTTTCTAATTTCATTGCAGAATTTTTATCCACTGTTTTGTATGAAATCAAAACAGACCATGTTTCGGTTGTACCGGTAAATCCTTTGTGTTTCCTGTTATGCTGAGAAATGCGCTGTTCAAGATTTGAGGTACAGCCAATATAATGACGGTTTTTATCGGATTGGAGTATGTAAACAAAGTAGTCCTGCATAAATAAAAAACCCCAAATTTCTTTGGGGTTATTTAATTGTGGGGGCTGAAGGATTCGAACCTACGACCCTCTGCTTGTAAGGCAGATGCTCTGAACCAACTGAGCTAAGCCCCCGTTAAGGGTAAATCAAAAAGAACTTCAAAATTTGCGCATCAATTATAGAACATTTATGCGTGAGAAACAATACATAAGAAAAATATTTTATAAGAGAGCGGGTGACGGGACTCGAACCCGCGACTTTCAGCTTGGGAAGCTAACACTCTACCAACTGAGTTACACCCGCATATTTTTTTAAGAACCCGCGACTTTCATCCCGCCCTTGGCGGGATAACACTCTACCAACTGAGTTACACCCGCATTTTAATAAATAAATCTTCTGAGTAAAATTATATCTGCCGTTCGACTTTATCAAGAATTATTTACTCTGTAATTATTAATGATATCTTTTCGCTGTCATCCGGAAAATCTTTCTGAATCTGCATCGCTAACCTGAGAGCATTATAGACCCTCTCTGTCCCGTATGGTGGGTCATTTAAAAGTAAAAGATGTTTCACAAATCCTCCTTTTTTAGAAATATTTAAAAATCAGCTTATAAATAAAGAAAAGATTAGCAAAAGTTTATCAATGGTAATTACTGGGTATTGTGGATGAATGATCTGAATCACGTTTAATATTAAGATTGCGTTAAATGAGTGATTTTTATTGCATCGAGCATAAAAAAAATCTATTTTCAATTTAGGATGAGCATTATATTCATTCAGAAAAGAAGTCATAGACCATGGATAATGGGCAAACATTTTTAGTTTTGGGTGCGATGGTTCTCCTTGCTTTTCTTATTCTCAATGTAAACCGCACTATTCTTGGCACTACGGATAATTCTCTGCAGGCGCAAGCCATAACCTCTTCAAATAGTGCTGGGCAACAGATAATGGATTTGATTAAATCCAAATCATTCGACGAAAGCACTGTGAACGCAGTTGTTACCGATATCAATAATTTTACTGCGCCTAATTTATTGGGCCATGAGTCAGGCGAGACTATTAATACATTCGATGATGTCGATGATTTCAATCAATACAGCTGTACGGTATCAACTCCGCGCATGGGTAATGTAGCAATCAAAGCAACAGTCGGATATGTTAATCCTGGTTCCCCTGATATATTGGTCGCCTCAAAAACCAGAATGAAAAAGATTGAGGTTAAAGCCATGGCCCGTTTCCTGCCCGACACTCTAAGAATCTATTATTATGCGAGTTATTGAGTTAATTATATGGGCTCTATAAATTTAACAGGATCATTCATCATCGGCGGTATAGTATTGCTCACTCTTCTTTTTGTACAATCCAACATAAAAGATTTTCAAAGATCACAGATAATTAATGAATTCACCGAATCAAGTATGGTCAGTATGTCGAATGTAGTTGATTATGATTTTAATAAAATAGGCTACCGTGTTACAACTAATCCCAAAATATCTTCTATTAATGGTTCATCAATCTCTTTTTTGTCCGATCTGAATAATAATGGAACTGTTGACAGCGTGAAGTATTTTATCAGGACTCTTTCCGGCAAACAATATTTAGTTAGAAGAACATTTGAGAATTCTGCATCAGAATATCAGATGGCGATTAGCAATTTCTTAATTCAAGGGTATGATTCACTGAATAGTGCCACTTTTACTGTCGCGAATATTAAAAGCGTTGACGTGAAAATTGTAATTGATAACAACGCCTTCAGGAGTGATACTACCAGCAATTTCGGATCGTACTATCAGAGAAGATATTTTATTCATAATTAAAAGTTGAATTCATGGGAAGAATGCTTCTGTTTTTGGTATTGGGAGTGAGCGGTTTATTCACTCTGGCAACTCTGAATATAAATTACAGCAGTGTCCGTCTTACGAACACCTCACTTGAAAAATTTGAGAGGACTCAGGCAGCAAATTTAGCTTCAAGCGGAATTAATCTGGCAATTTCTAAATTGAATCTGGATACAACATGGGCTGGAATTAACGGGCAGCAGTTCGGACCGGGTTCTTTAACTCTCACTGTTGCGACCACAACAAGTCAGTATCCGGGCGGGCCGAACATGGGATTAACCAGTATGAGACTCATTTCAAGCACCGGCACAGTAAATAATCAGTCCGTCACTATCAGTTCCGTTTTTCGATTAACAACTAATCCAACAGCACCTCCATTCTTGCAATACGCAATGGCGTCCGGAAATGATCTCCAGCTTCAGGGAAGCATAGATGTCCGTGATGACAATAATACTAACTGGAATGCGAATATTCATTCGAATAATAATCTTCAAACTACAGGTAACGCTTATTCAGTAAGGGGATTTGGTACTTATTCCGATCAGCTTGAATCTTCAAAAAATAATTTTTCTCCAAATCAGAATCCGAATTCTTTGCCGGTTAATTATAAGATTCCGCCTATAACGATCCCGGTCTTCAATCCGACCGATTATCTCAGTATTGCAACAAATATTTCAAACGGTGATCTGACAGTGACCGGCCCGATGGTATTAGGGTCTAAGAGCAATCCGGTTATCTACTATGTGAACGGCAATCTAAATTTCAGAGGATCAACTACCGGTTATGGGATATTTATTGTAACCGGGAACATTAATTTTAATGGAAATGTTACAGTTAATTCTCAGGATCCCACGGCAAGCAATATAGGATTCTATGCCGGGGGCAACATACAAGCGAGCGGGAATATAAATTTAGCGGGGCAGATGTATGCGTCGCAAAATATTCAGGCAAGCGGAAATTTTACTCTGATCGGTTCCATGACAGCGCGAAATAATATCCAGCTTTCAGGAAATCCTACGATCAGATATAGACCGGCTAATTCATCCTTGACAAAACAATTCTGGCCTACTGCTACAAATCTGAGACCTGCTGTTATCTCCTATTATGAGTGAACAACCGTTTTACTTTCCAACTGCTCACTCTGGAAAATTTACAACTTCTGCATATTCTTGCGGACTCATCAGAAGCGCTCAGAAATTTTAACGTTAAATTATTCTTCCTCTACACTATTTTTTAATTGTTCATCATCACAACCCCGGCCATAACATTTTGAACTGACTAAATTGTATGATAACTTATAAACGTTTAATTTATTTAAGAAAGAATAATGTGAAGAACGCTTTATCTCCTGCAACTTTTGGAGCAAATAAAATAATTGCTGAATATATTCCATCTCACAATTAATAAGATGCTGCAGATCAAATTTTTATAAAACAAATGAAAAGGAGAAAAATGAAAAAGTTAAGAATATTCCAATTTATTTTTGTAATGATATCATTATGCAGCACTTTGAGCGCCCAGGGAAAACCTGTTCAGCTTGCGTTATTCAATCCCATTCAGCTCTTCAGCGAGAACACTTCTATCACCGGTTTGAGACTCAGCCTTATCTATGGAAAGAATACAAGCGTAACAGGATTGGACTGGGGATTAGTGAGTCACACTACATCTGGTACCTCAACCGGCGTACAATTCGGATTTCTCGGCATAAATGAAGCAGACTTCATCGGCTGGCAGGATACCGGCATAAATATAAATCACGGCAGCTTCGAGGGACTTCAATTGGGTCTTGTTAATTATGCCGGCGCTGTAAATGGCGTTCAGATTGGATTTGTCAATTATGCCGCGAATATGAAAAAGGGGCTGCAAATTGGAATTGTGAACATTATTAAGCAGGGTGGCCAGTTCCCGTTTTTCCCGATTGTCAATTGGGCGCTGTAGAAGCAGTGAATAGTCAATAGTGAAGAGTGAATAGTTCGTAGGGAATACGGTGATTTAGACGCGAGGCTCGCTCAGTGAGGCTTGAAGAGAACAAATATTTTGTTCCATCATGGAGCGAAGTAACCAATTCAACCTTTCAATAAGCCATATACAACTGTTGAACTGTTGTGCGGGTGTAATAGACAGTTGTTTAACTGTTGAATAGATGAAATTTCATTAAAGCGGATACAAAACAAAGTGACCAATTCAACAAGCATTTATTTTTGCTAAGCTGTTCAACAGTTCAACGCTTCAACAATTTAAAATTCACCATCCACGATTCACAATTCACCATCCACGATTCACAATTCACTCTCAAATTTATTATTTTTGTGGAGTTGACTGATTTATTTGATTCTGTGGAGATGAATAATGAATGTTTTAAAACCCAAAATTTTAACAACTCTTAAAAACTACAACAAAGAACAATTCATAAAAGATGCTACTGCTGGTGTTATAGTAGGAATTGTTGCTCTCCCGCTAGCTATCGCATTTGGTATTGCCAGCGGTGTTACTCCAGAAAAAGGAATTATCACTGCAATTATCGCGGGTTTTATAATTTCCGCTTTTGGAGGAAGCCGCGTGCAGATCGGCGGACCAACCGGCGCATTCATTATTATTGTTTATGGGATTGTCCAGAATTACGGTACAACAGGTCTTGCAATTGCAACAATAATGGCAGGGATTATTTTAGTCATAATGGGCCTTGTAAAATTCGGGTCACTCATTAAATTTATTCCTTACCCGGTTGTTGTAGGATTTACAAGCGGCATCGCACTTTTAATCTTTTCAACACAGATAAAGGATTTTTTAGGGCTCCAGATTCAAAAAGTACCATCCGAATTTCATGAAAAGTGGATTGCTTACTTCGAGGCGTTCCCGACAATAAATTATTATGTGTTCGGAATAGCTCTCCTTGCTATATTCATTATGATCTTCTGGCCTAAAATTACTCACAGAATACCCGGTTCTTTAGTTGCGATAATTATTACTACAATTCTTGTGATTGTTATGAAACTTCCGGTTGATACTATCGGAAGCAGATTCGGAGAGATCCCATCTAATCTTCCCGCGCCGAGTACTTTCACTATAAATTTAACAGTTATAAAAGGCCTCATTGGTCCTGCAACTGTTATCGCGCTGCTTGCTGCTATAGAATCTCTTCTTTCGGCTGTTGTTGCCGACGGTATGATTGGAGGCAAGCACAGAAGCAATATGGAACTGATTGCTCAGGGTCTGGCAAATATTGTTACTCCTATTTTCGGCGGAATTCCGGCAACGGGAGCAATTGCAAGAACTGCAACTAATATTAAAAATGGCGGAAGAACTCCGGTTGCAGGAATAATCCATGCTTTAACTCTGCTGCTTATAATGCTCTTCTTCGGCAGCTACGCAAAACTCATCCCGATGGCTACTTTGGCCGCTATTCTTGTAATTGTCGCGTACAATATGAGCGAATGGCATTCATTCAAATCGCTTTTAAAAAGTCCTAAGAGTGATGTTGCGGTTTTATTAACCACATTCTTTCTAACTGTGCTATTCGATTTGACGATCGCAATTGAAATCGGTATGGTCCTGGCAGTGCTGTTATTTATGAAACGTATGGCTGAAGTTTCAAACGTAAGTGTGATTACCAGAGAACTTGAAGATGAAGATGAGATCCCCGATCCTAATGCGATTGATAAAAAGCAGATTCCGGTTGGCGTCGAAGTATTCGAAATTAACGGTCCCTTCTTTTTTGGCGCCGCTAAGAAGTTCAAAGACGAGATGTTGGATATTGAAGATCCGCCGAAAGTTAGAATTATCCGTATGAGAAATGTGCCGGCTGTTGACGCTACCGGACTTCAGACTTTGAAAGATTTTTATAACGATGCTAAAAAACAAAAAATTCATATGATTCTCTCGGGCGTTCATACACAGCCGCTCTTCGCGATGACTCAGGCCGGACTTTTCGACTTATACGGGGAGGAGAATATATTCGGTAATATCGATGACGCGCTCGATCATGCCAGGCAGCTGCTCGGTCTGCCAAAATTGGGAAGACCCAAAGATTTTGTTGCTACGGTGAAGAGAGAGATGAAAAATGATTAATTTATATAACTGGATTATTTTTTGTCCCGATATCTGTTGAGGTGCGATTTAAAAAATTAATAATTACAATTTATTGAATACTAGAGTGGACCTTAATACAAAAGATATTTCTCTTTTGCTGATGATTCCTGAAAAAGAAGTTCAGCAATTTATAAAACGGAAAGAGATTCCTTTCCAGTTCCTTCATGATAAAGTAGTGTTCAATAAACAGCAGATTATTGAATGGGCATTGGGGCGCAACTATCCTATCAATATATCCGGCAATAATAAACTAAGCGAATATCATATCGATACTGTCAGCCCCCTTCTTGATAAAGATTCGTTTCACTATAACTGTGATTTTAATGAATCTGATTATATTGAGCAAATGGTTGCACGGATTAATATCGATAAAAATGTAGATAAAGAAATCATTACTCAGTTGCTGAGAAGCAGGGAATCGATGATGAGTACTGCCATCGGAAACGGAATAAGTCTGCCTCATCCGCGCGTCCCTCTCATGGTTGGTAAGAATAAACCGTTAATAAATTTTTTCTTCCCGGAAAAGCTGCTTGACTTAAAATCAATTGACGGCAAGCCGGTTCATACTTTAATTCTTCTTATCTCTCAAACTATTAAACAGCATCTGAGCCTGATCGCGCATCTCAGCTTCCTGCTTTCAACGGAAACTTTCCGCTTCGCACTTGGAAACCGGCTTGAGTCAGGAGAAATACTGGATATAATTCAGAAGATTGAAGAGGCTAAAAACAAAGCCCAATGAATGATTTAGCTGATCCCGGATATAGTTTATTCATTGTTGCATTTGCAATTCAATTACTCGCGATAGTTTTTCTTTCTATCAGGAATGAACGCACTGCATTGTTTTCATCAAGTATTGTCCTAGTCATCGGTCTGATACTCGGCCTCATTTCAACATTTTCTTCGGCTCTCTTTTCTTCAGTGGAAATTCCGGGAAGAACTTTTTTTTCAAATTGGATACGTCTTGACGGATTGAGCATTTATTTCATATTTATTATACAGCTTGTTGCAATTCCAACTACAGTCTCCGGCATCTCATACCTTAATCATTACATCGATCAGAAGAGATCTGTTAAAAGCTTTTTCATATTCTATATAATTCTTTTAATCTCAACTCAGTTTGTAGTAATTGCAAATCAGACAATATTTTTCCTGGTCAGTTGGGAAGTGATGAGCATGTCGGCCTATCTTGCAATGATTCTTGAGCGTGAAAAGGAAGAAGTTCAACGCGGAAGTTTCTACTATTTTGCCGCGTCGCATGTTCTGATTTTTATCCTCTATATAATGTTTTTCCTGCTTCATCATCAGACGGGGAGCTGGTACTTCAGCGATTACCATCTCTCATTTTCTTCAGGTATTGTTGTTCCATTAATTTTCATCCTGTCATTGATTGGATTCGGAATCAAAGCCGGATTCATACCGTTCCATTTCTGGCTTCCGCAGGCGCACCCGATTGCTCCGACTGTACTAAGCGCTTTTTTATCCGGCGTAATTATTAAAATGGGTATTTACGGAATTTTCAGGACGTTTCTTTTTCTTAAGCCGGTTCCCGAGTGGTGCGGATGGCTTCTGCTGATTGTGGGTATGATCAGCGCAATATTCGGCGTATGGTATGCACTTGCCCAGCATGATATTAAACGACTGCTTGCATATCACTCCGTGGAAAATATCGGCATTATTGGAATAGGTATCGGTATAGGATTTATTGGCTCGGCTAATAATCTCTCCTCTGTTCAAGTGCTTGGATTCGGCGGGGCGCTCCTGCATACCTTGAACCATGCGATATTTAAAAGCCTTCTGTTCATCGGAAGCGGTGTTATTTATAGAAATCTCGGAATAAGAAATATTGAATTGATGGGAGGACTGATCCACCGCGCAAAATATATTGCGCTCTTTTTTCTGGCGGGATCTGTCGCGATAAGCGGAATTCCTCCGTTTAACGGTTTTATCTCCGAGTTCATCGTCTATACCGGATTTTTCAAAACCGCAAATGAACTGAAAAATTATTATCCAATTTTAATGCTGATGTTTGTAGTCGGGCTGGCATTTGTCGGAGGACTTGCGGTTGGGTGTTTCACAAAAGTAAATTCAGTAATCTTTTTGGGAAGTGAAAGGAGAGAAGTGAAGAGATTTCATTCTTCCATTTACGATTATGTTTCGCTTGGCTTTTTATCTTTGCTCTGCATTTTGATAGGATTTTATCCGCAGCCGTTTGTAGGCGTAGTTAATAAAGTAATCTCATCCGGTTTTTTAAACGGGAATAGTTCTTCGGCATTAATTAATATTGACTGGCACTACTTCACTCTAATATTTTCGTCCCTCGCAATAGGAATTATCCTTTTGTATCTGCTAAAATTAAAACTTGAAAAGAAATATGGAAGAAGAACTTCTGCTGCATGGGGCTGCGGATATGAAAATCTTACTCCGCGAATGCAATATTCGGCATCATCATTTGCAGATGAGCTGAACACAATCCCAAAAACAATTCTGGTTTATCAAAAAGAAGTTGAAATATCAGATTCTCCCTATCCTGTTTCCTCCGGATTTGAAAGTCATTCTAAAGATTTTGTTGACTACAAGATAGTTCTGCCTCTTTTCAATTTTTTAAGATCGCTTGCCGCAAGAATCGGATTTTTAAGTCAGACTGATATCCGTTACTACATTGCATTCATTTTAATAATAATTTCAATTTACGGATTGATAGCGTTTCTATGGGTTTAACTTTTTTACAGGGAATTATCTCAATAATCGTGATTATGGCTCTCGCGCCATTGTTTGCCGGAATGGTGAACAAACAAAAAGCGATTTTAACCGGCCGGATCGGAGCGCCGGTTCTTCAGCCTTACTATGAGCTGATTCGTCTCTTCAAAAAAGAAACTATTAATGCCGGCACTTCTTCCTTCATAAGTAGAATTTCACCATTGATCAATCTCGTTTCTATGATCGTGGCCGCGGCAATGCTTCCGGTAGGGTTCTGGAAACCGATAATCAGTTTTAACGGCGATATAATTCTGTTCGCTTATATTCTTGGTCTTGCCCGTTTTTTTCAGATCCTTGCTGCAATGGATATCGGCAGTTCATTCGAAGGAATGGGCGCTGCGCGCGAGGCAACGTTTGCTCTCTTTGCCGAACCGATCTTCTTTTTTACGATAGGGAGTATCTCATTTATCAGCGGTTATAATTCTTTATTCGATATTTACCATTCAATTCAGCTGAATAATGTCTCGTATGAAGTATTTATAATCGTCTGCTCAATTTCCGTTTTTATGCTTGCTGTTACGGAATGTTCAAGAATGCCGGTTGATGATCCAAACACGCATCTCGAGCTCACGATGATTCACGAAGTAATGATACTCGATAATTCAGGCATCGATCTGTTTCTTTACCAGTACTCAAGCTATATCAAACTCTTTATCTATGCGCTTCTTGAAATTTCTTTTTTCTATCCGTTCAGTCAGAAGAGCAATTCTGTGGGGATTTTAATCTTCATCACCGGAAGTGTCGCGCTTACTTTTGTCCTTGGAATAGTTGAAACCATTACTTCAAGATACAGGATGAAAAATATTCCGCAGTATCTACTCTTTGCGACCGCTATCGGAATTTTAAATTTGCTGATCTATACTTTTACAAAATGAACTGAATATGGAAAATGTATTAAGCATATTATTCTGCCTCTCATTGTTTTACGTGGTTGTTACTTCGCGGGTAAAGGCATATGTGACGGTATTGCGGTTCCAGGGGATTATATTGTCTGTCCTTCTCGTAATCCCGTTTATCTATAATTTTTCAATATTCGGAATTATTCTGCCGGCAACATTGCTGCTGGTAAAAGTATTTCTCATTCCGGGCTATATAAATAAAGTTATTCTAGATCTCGATATAAAGAGAAGAATTGAACCGCCGATTCAGCAGATGATATTTCTTCCCCTTGTAATCGCAACAATGATTATAGTATTTCTCGCGTCCAGCATTCTCTCAAAAATTACAGAGCTGGATGTAATTCCGTTTGCTTCCGGATTCTCGGCGATTATTATCGGCATATACCTGATTATTTTCCGGAGGAAACTGATAATTCATGTCTGCGGTTTTCTGATTCTTGAAAACGGAATTTTCCTCTTCGGTACTGCGGTCGCATCGGAACTTCCGATGATGATTGAACTCGGCACATTGCTCGATATCTTTGTTGTTGTATTCCTCATGGGAATTGCATTGAATAGGATAAGAGGCACTTTCGCGGGATTTGAAGCAACGCATCTTGGGAGACTGAAAGACTGATGCTCGAATTTTCTATTTTTATATTGATTCCACTCGCTTCGGCAGGATTATGTTATCTGATTAAAAATTTGCGTGTGCAATATGCAATCTCTCTCTTTGTATCTACAATCCATCTCGGGTTATCGCTGGCTGTTTTTCTAGGTCTGCATCACACACTATTACCGACTTTTTTCGGCGTTGATTCGCTCAGCAAATTTTTTATACTGATTCTCTCCAACGTTTATTTCTGGGTCGTTCTCGTTTCCTATTCTTATCTTAAAAGACCCGTGATGCCGAGAGCCGAAGAGGGAAAGCGGTTTTACTTTATGCTTTTGAATTTTTATCTGGCCGCCAATTCTGCGGCAATGTTGAGCAGTCATTTCGGAATGTATTGGGTTGCAGCCGAAGCAACAACTCTAAGCGTGGCTCCGCTGATCTATTTTTACCGCAATGAAGAATCACTTGAAGCAATGTGGAAATACCTCTTTCTGGTCTCTATCGGAATTGCGTTCGCGTTCATTGGAATTTTATTACTGACTCTCTCGGCTAAAGGGACTTCGCTGGCGGGAGGACAATTATTCTTCTGGGAATTCATACGAAAAGCCGGTCAGTTAAATCCGATCTGGTTGAAAGCCAGTTTTGTGTTCATCTTTGTAGGACTGAGTACAAAAATTGGAATTGCGCCGATGCATTCGGGCGATATCGATGCCACAAGCAATGCCCCGAGTCCGATTGCAGCCTTGATGTCCGGCTCGCTCCGGTTGACCGCACTTCTCGGAGTCTTGAGAATTTTTCAGATCATCCGGCCCACTTCTTCATTTGAGTTCGCGAAAACGCTCCTCATTATCGGTGCTTTGCTCTCGCTCTTTGTAGCATTCGTATTTATGTTCAGAGTGAATAATTATAAACGGTTGCTCGCATATTCAAGCGTTGAGCATCTCGGACTAATTTCTCTCGGATTGGGAATAGGGGGATTGGCTTTTGTCGGCGCACTGTATCATGCAATCTATAATTCGATTACTAAAGTAGTTCTCTTCCTTATGGCGGGAAATATTCACAGCCGGTTTAAATCGCGCGAAGTGGATAAAATCAGGTCGGTCCTGAATGTTTTGCCGAAAACCGGATGGCTCTTTATCCTGGCATTTATGGCTATCTCCGGAATACCTCCGCTTGGAATATTTTTTAGTGAGATAAAAATATTTGAAGGAATTCTTTTCTCAGATAAACCGTATCTGCTCGCAGTGGTTATGTTTTTTCTCCTCTTCATTTTTGTGAATATGGGCAAAATAATTTTTACTATGCTCTACAAAAAAGGAGATGATGATAAACTGCAGAGTGGAGTCGAGAAATTTGAACTTACTCATTTTGTGGCTATTGTTTTGCTGATTCTATTGGTCGCAATTGCGGTTGCCGCGCCGGATAAGGTTAACCTGAATATTATTGATATCGCAAAAGATTTTGGTGTAAAATTATGAAACTGATCGAAGTTCAGAATAATCAGATGTTCAAAATTGATGATATCCGCTTTACCGGAAAAGAGGAATTCAGAGATACTATTGCTGAACTGATGCTTAACGGAAGCAGATTGATTTCTCTTACTCCAGTTGACCCGGATAATCCGAAAAAAATATTCGCCGCGTTGACTGACAAAAATTTTTCGGTTATATATCTGAGCGGGTGCGACTTTAACGGGTCAGCACTTGAATACGAATCCTTTGCAAACGATTTTCCACAGACAAATTATTTCGAATGCGAACTTGCCGAAAATTACGGCATAATGCCGTTGAATCATCCGTGGCTCAGACCTGTAAGAAAACAGAATGTGATAATGGGAAATATACCGTATCACTTTTTCCAGTTGAAGGGAGAAGAGGTTCATGAAGTTGCGGTGGGACCGATCCACGCGGGAGTCATTGAACCGGGTCATTTCAGATTTCAGTGCCATGGCGAACTTGTTTATAATCTCGAAATTAATTTGGGTTACCAGCACAGGGGAGTGGAAAAATTATTTCTTCAGTTGAATTCTGATCAACGAATTATTTTGTCGGAATCAATTGCGGGCGATACCGCGCTCGGCCATGCATTTGCGCACTGCCACGCGATTGAAAGTTTATCGAATATACAACTGAGTCTGCGCGCTAAAGTGATAAGAACTGTAGCCGCGGAGATCGAAAGAGTAGCAATGCATCTCTCCGGACTGGGAGGTATTGCAAATGATGTTGGTTTCGCTCTCCCGTCAGCTTCATACGGAAGATTGCGCACACTAGCCATTAATAGTCTCGCGCTGATTTGCGGATCAAGATTCGGCAGGGGATTGTTTGTATATGGCGGAGTCCGTTACGATATCGATAATGAAATAAAAAATTCCGTGATGGAAAACCTGAATACAATATTGAATGATGTTCGGCAAGTCAACGACTATATGTTCTCGTCGGTAGGTGCGCTTTCTCGTTTCGAGGAAACGGGAATTGTAAGCAAAGATCTTGCTCAGAGTATCGGATTGGTCGGTCTGGCCGCCCGCTCGTCAGGACTTGAAGAGGATGTCCGGATTAATTTTCCATACAGCGCCTACCGTTATAATCCTGTCTCTATGATAACATTATCGACCGGTGATGTTTTCGCGCGGGCCCGTTTGCGCGCGCTTGAAATTGATGAGACGTTGCGGTTCATAATCGAACAGCTCGAGAATCTTCCTGAAGGAGAGATTAAAGCCGGATCCGGAAAAACAGTGCCTGGCTCCGCTGTAATCTCGATGATCGAGGGATGGCGCGGAGAAATTGTTCATTCGGTATTTACAGACTCCGAAGGGAAATTGATGAATTATAAAATCAAAGATCCTTCATTTAATAATTGGTATGGATTGAGTCTGGCATTACGCGAGACTGGCATTTCGGATTTCCCGCTGTGTAATAAAAGTTTTGATCTGTCGTATGCCGGTCACGATTTATAAAATAGATTCTAGGATCACCTTAATTACGGGTGTAAATGAGTACAGATTTATTTGAATGAATATCGGCTGATATTATTAAGAAAAATAATTATTTATGAAAGACGCAATTAAAATAAGAATACTTCAGGGTGATCCGGTTATTCACGATGTAAAAAACGCATCTCTCCCAAAATTGTTCCGCGGATTGCCGGTTATAGAAGATAAACCGTGCCTCACCGGCTGCACGAGCTGTGCCGAAATCTGCCCGACAAACGCGATCAAGTTAAATCCCGTAAGTATAGATATTGGTTTATGCGTTTTTTGCCCTTTGTGCGAAGAAGCCTGTCCCGAAAAATTAATCCATTTTACGAACGATTATAATACGGCATCAGAAGTCAGAGAAAAATTAATTGTAACTAATAAAACAAAAAGTATTACTCCGGAAAAAGCTTCGGAGAAGATCAGGAACTATTTTGGTCGATCTCTGAAACTGCGTCAGATATCTGCCGGCGGGTGCAACGGATGCGAACTTGAATTAAATGCTCTCGGCAATGTTAATTTTGATATGGGCAGATACGGTATTGAATTTGTCGCCTCGCCCCGGCATGCCGATGGAATTGTTATAACCGGTCCCATAACTGAAAATATGTCTAAGGCCGTCGAAATATGTTTCGATGCCGTCCCGAATCCAAAAATAATTATTCTTGTTGGTACCTGCGCTATTTCTTGCGGCATCTTTAAGAATTCAACCAAGCTACAACGGAAATTCCTCAATGAAAATAAAATTGACCTTTTTATTCCAGGCTGCCCGCCCCATCCGCTGACTTTTATAAACGGATTATTAGATTGGCTTGATAAATAATTTAATCGGTCGGTTATCAGTCAAATATTCAATTTTTAAATATCGCAAATCAGTCTGATAACTCATGAATTGCATAATCATCTCTACTTCCTTCAATATGGATAGTATTACACCGAGATCAATAATTATAAATGTGGGTTTTATCAGTATCGACAACAATGTCTGCTAAAAAAATAATTTTTATAAAAATCATATTTTACTTTATATAACAGTTTTCAAAAATTATCTTTACCCAACAGTAAATCAAAAATGAAAAGCACAACGCAAAATATCCAATCTGATTTTACAAGTGCCGGATCGGGCATTACGGGTGTTGTGCCAATTTCTATTAATAACTTTCCTTCACTTATTCTACTAGGGATTAATATTATTATTCTAAGCCTGCTCGGTAGTCTAATTACTGTGATAGGCTAAGACATAATAGGTTGACCCAAAATCAGATCAAAATATTGGTTAAACAAGTAGAACAAAAGACAGGGCAAGAGAGATTGAAGGTGTGCCCAAGTTGGGGCGTCCTGAAAATTTTATACCGACTGTAAAAAGGGAAATGGCCGACCCTAAAAAGGCGCAATGATAGATGTGATTTTTATCTATTGTGACTTATCCGTAAAAGATTATATTAGAACATATTCGAGGGCAATTATTCTTTAATTAACTGAGAAAGGGAAAATATATCTTTTAAGGAGGGTATTATGAAAAGATTTCAACTGCTTTTCGCGGTTGCAACTCTAATGGGGCTCTTTTCAACTTATTCCTTTGCAGAAACTGAACCGAATAACACGTACCAGACAGCTAATACGTTACTGCCCAGCGGCGGCAGCGATTCCGGCTCCCTGAATGAAGGAAATCCTACATCATCCTATGATCCCGAAGACTGGTTTAAAGTTACTTTATCTTCGGACGGATGCTGGTATGTTACAACTACCAGCTCATCCGGATTGGATATAGACCTGTATATCTATGATACTAACGGCAATACACAAATTGCCTCCGGAACAAAATACGGCACGTTTGAATCCGTCTATAAAGTAAATCTTAAAGCGGGCACCTATTATGTCCGTCTATACCGTTTTAATGGCACCGGAACTTATTCTCTGTCTTCAAGATTTACTTCTGCTCTTTATACAAACGATTCTGAACCCAATGATACATATCAGACTGCACTTTCACTCGGTTTGAATACGCAGACTACTGGGCATATATATTATTATGGAAATGGAACCACTGATGGAGAGGATTATTACAAAGTTGTAATTCCTTATGATGGCAGCTTGACAGCCAACGTGGCATCGGATTCCGCAGATATTGATATTTACCTGTTTGATGTGAACGGCGCAACTCAGATAAAATCAGGCACGGCATATGGACTTACTGATCAGTTCACTTATCCTAATTTATCTCCCGGGACTTATTACATCAGAATATATCCCGCAGGGGGACATCAGGGGTCTTACACATTAAGTGCCACATATGTGCAATCTTCAATTAACAGCGTAACCACAAATGATCCAGAATTAAATGATTCATATCAGACTGCTGTAACATATTTTAATTTCGGCTCTTCAGGCACTTTAACCAATTATGGTCATCTTGGTTTCTACACAAACAGCTATAAGGATAACGATGATTACTGGGTGCTCCAGACTTCAACCGACGGCAAGATTGTGATCAGAATAGAATCGAACAGCACTCTTGATATAGACCTGTATCTAATTGATGTGAACGGTTCAACGTCCATATACAGCGCTTCGAATTACGGTAGTACAGAGACGTTAACTTTCAATAATTTAGCCGCGGGCAAATTCTATATAAGAGCATGGAATTCAGGCGGCGGATACGGTTCTTATAAAATTACGTGTGAATTTACAACACCTACGATGGCTAACGATTCCGGCAGCAATGATACATTTGGAACTGCGGCTTCAATCAGCCTGGAAACCAAAATGACCGGGCATCTTGGCTATTATGCTAACAGCGTAACTGACTATGACGATTATTATATTTTTACATTACCCGCCGCGTGGGATTCTCTTTATGTGAGAACAGATTCAGAGTCTTCGCTCGAACTTGATCTTTATCTTTTTAACAGTTCACAGGTACAAATTAACAGCGGCTACGCTTACGGTACAAAAGAGTTGGTCAAAAGAGGTAGCACTGCAGCGGGGACTTATTACGTGCGCGCATACAGATCAAGCGGACAGGGAAGTTATGCAATAAAAATTTCAAACCGGTATCCCGCATCTCCATTAACGGATGTTAAAAAGGAAGAGATTATAATTCCTGCAGATTACTCCTTGTCCCAGAATTATCCCAATCCTTTCAACCCGACCACCAATATCAAATATCAAATTCCGGTTCCGGGATATGTTACTTTAAAAGTATTTGATCTTCTGGGAAGGGAAGTAAAAACACTGGTAGACGGAAATTTAAATGCAGGATTCTACAATGCGGAATTAAACGCTTCCGATCTTTCGAGCGGAATTTATTTTTACAGAATTCAGACGGATAAATTTACCGCAGTTAAAAAACTGCTTCTGATAAAATAACACTGATACGGTTAATCCGGATTATTCTTTCACCGCTCTCCCCGTAATCGCGGGGAGAGGCGGCATTTCAGTAATCTCCGGTTCAGTACCGGTCAGCAGCACATTCATAAGTATTAAAAATAATCTTCTAATTTTCTTTTTCAGCTGCTTAATAGATTTTTTTCTCTTTCGCGTTGATAGCGTGCTGAAATTAGTTAGGATGTGTCCATTTTTTCAATTGAAACAGGAGATTCCGGTCTTATTCATATAGGAGATTAGTGATTAAAAGATTTACTTTATACGAAAAATTTGTGAACTTATATCACCTTATTAAACTGTAGTAATCAATGCGTTGAGTACTCCTCTTCCGGCATTAATCGGATTAAGACATTATCAGTTTCCGTGTGAATGATTATGGATAATAATTTTTATGCTGCCGCAGTGAATATTTTAAAATCCGTTTTCAGAACGAACTGCATCTTAATAATAAAATCTTACCGCGGACTTTATTTATTTATCATACTATCATTCTTCTTGTCACAATTCAATTCTTATGGTCAGTCTTTTATTCCGCCGCCGAGGTTGATTTCACCTCATGAAGGCAGCGACAATTTATTTATTGTGGTTGATCTGGAATTCAGCGGCGAGTGCAGCTCAAAAAATTCCTCCTTTCATCTTCAGATTTCCCATGATAAAGAGTTTACCGAGATATTAATAGAGAAAAAAAATATCGAGAACCCTCCTAACGGATGGCCACGGTACAGAACATACGGGCTAAAAGACACAACAATTTATTATTGGCGTGTGCGTCAGACCTGTTCGGGCCTTATAAGCGACTGGTCCGAAATTTGGTGGTTTCGTACTAAGAAAGAGATCGGCTCTAAGCCTCCTTCTCCTCCGGTACAGTTATTCCCGCCCGACAACGCGACGGGAATCTCATGCATGAAGAATGAATTAATCTGCAGCAGCGCCGAAGGGGCAACTAATTATGAGTGGAAATTCTCCAGAGACCCTGAATTCAGCCCCTCGGAAAAATCTACGAAGAGCTTTACAACACCGGACACCAGCCTGACCTTTTCTTCGGTGGAGGGAGGCGGAATCTGGTACTGGAAAGTAAGAGCTGTTAATCTGGGTACCAGGAGTGATTGGTCGTCTGTCTGGAAATATCAGGTCGTTCCGTATCCCGCGCGTCTCCTCTCGCCCGCGTCAAATTCCATAAATGTTCCGGTTAATTTTACATTTAAATGGGCCCCGTCTATCGGCGCCTCCGTATACCGGCTGCTTGTATTCACAGATTATTTCGGAAATAATAAAACTGTGGTAATCGACAGAACCACTTCTGAGGATTCTGTCTCGGTGACGGATCTCTCTCCCAATACGGCTTATTTCTGGTATGTTAAAACCTACGACTCGAACGGCGACAGCGAACCCGAACCCGTTTATCTAAGTAAATTTAGTACGCTGACCGAATCAATTAATATTGCTCCCGCCGCTCCGGTTTTAATCTCTCCTTCGGATGGAGCGGTTAATATCTCGCCTGAGATTAATCTGGAATGGAACCCCTCCGCCGGTGCCGCATCGTATCATCTTCAGGTTTCAGCCGATCCCGGTTTTACCGCATATGCATATGAGAACAGTGCTGTCTCAAGTATATCTCAGCAGGTATCCGGATTAAACAATTCGGTTAAATATTACTGGCGGGTTAAAGCTGTAAACAGTAATGGCGCATCTGCATGGTCAGTTCCCTGGTCATTCACTACAGCGGAAAGAAATGATGTTATTACCTCAAGCGCGCCGGCGCTTTTATTTCCGCCGGACGGTTCATTAAAAATCGCAACCCTTATCACGCTTCAATGGTCTCCTCTTAGCGGTGCTGGGTCGTATCGTCTTCATGTATCTACTGTTCCCGATTTTTCCGATACTGTCTTAAGTAAAAGTAATATTACCGGTACTTTTCAGGAAGTATCCGGTTTAAACAATTCCGCAAAATATTATTGGAGAGTAAAAGCAGTCAACACCAGCGGTACATCGGCATGGTCCGCCTCGTGGTCATTTACAACCGAGGGTTTCACTCTTCCTTTACCGGCTCCTCAACTTGAATCACCTTTAAATGGAACTCTGAATATTTCTACAAGTCCCTCGCTCGCCTGGTATCATATCACCGGCGCGACTTATTATCAGCTGCAGGTTTCTTCGGATCCGAATTTCGGTTCCTTTGAACTTGATCGTGATAATATCCAGGTGCTTTCTCAGAATTCGCGTGACCTGTCTTCCGAAGTAATAAATCTTCATGATAATACCGCATATTACTGGCGGGTACGTGCCGGGAATGACGGCGGATTGAGCCCTTGGTCCGATCCTTGGAACTTTAAAACAGCCGCTCCAAAATTAGTATTAAATGCTCCGGTGATCTTATCACCCCGGAATAACTCGTTTAATATATTAATTAATCCGTGCCGGTTCATCTGGCATAAAATTCCGGAAGCCGCCTCGTATGATCTGATCCTTTCACGCGATAGTCTTTTTAATCCGATTGTTTCTACGCTGACTGCTTTGCCGGATACTGTAAAATATCTGAATGGTCTGCAGCCGGCTGTCAGATATTTCTGGAAAGTGAAAGCCGTTAATGTCAGCGGTTCATCAGTATGGTCCGATACCTGGTCGTTTGTATCGCAGGACGCTTTGACGATCCCCGATATTCCGAATTTAATTTCGCCTTCCCAGGATGCTGCTGATCTTGCAACTACTTTTACATTCAGCTGGACAGCCCCGGCGCGGGCAGTGGATTATCAGCTGCAGATATCAACCGACCGTTATTTCACCGGAAATTTTTTCGAATTTATAAGCTTAGACGCTTTTCAGCAGGTAACCGGTCTAAGCAATTCCACATTATATTATTGGAGAATAAAAGCAAGAAACAGTTACGGAGCATCGGATTGGTCTGTTACCTGGTCTTTTACTACCAGGGCTGCTGCCACTGCTCTTACAGTCCCGAAATTATTATTGCCTCCTGACGGGGCTTCCGGTCTGGAACTGCCTCCGACGCTGACGTGGAATTCGGAGGAAGGTATTATTTATTATCATCTGCAGGTTTCTGCAAATCCCGATTTTTCCGCAACCGTCTATATTGCCAGTGATCCCGCCTTTTCTCAGCAGGTCCCGGGGCTGGTCAGCGGCAGAACTTATTACTGGAGGGTTCTTGCAGCCGGCATCTATGGACTTTCCGACTGGTCTGAAGTATGGTCATTCACAACAGCAGAGCTGAAAACTTCCATCCGGCAAACGAAGGATGAATTGCCTGATAAATTAATGCTCTCGCAAAACTATCCGAATCCGTTCAACCCGTCTACATCAATAAAATATCAGCTTCCGTCCGACGGATATATCTCTTTAAAGGTTTATGATATTCTGGGAAGGGAAACGGCCGTGCTGGTTGAAGGGGAACAGAGCGCCGGTTATTATGAGGCGAAATTCGACGCCGGGAATCTCTCCAGTGGTATTTATTTCTGCCGGCTTCAGGCGGATAAATTCTCTTCGGTTAAAAAATTATTGCTCGTTAAATAAATATTTTTCTCATAACCGGAATAAAAAGGGCGTCGAACGACGCCCTTACTTTTTTAAATTTATGATTTATTATTTAATCTTTATCGCAATACACTCATGACATATTCTGCTCGACTGATAAACAGAAGAATTTCTTTTAAGTATTCGCCATCCTGCAAAATCAAAAACATTGCTGTTGTTCACCAGATCAGCTAAGCTTGAATAATTATCAAGAAGATCGATCAGCTCTTTGTTCTGCCCTAATGTACTGTGACGCAAATTGTGACCGGTTATTATAGTTACTGTCTCAATTACAAGATTTGACAAATTCTGAAATTCCAATCCGGGCAGCGCCTGCTTTGCTTCGAGCTGAATCATGCGCGCGCTTGAAATCGACGAGACGTTGCGGTTTATAATCGAACAGCTCGAGAATCTTCCTGAAGGAGAGATTAAAGCCGAATCCGGAAAAACGGTGCCGGACTCCGGTGTGATCTCAATGATCGAGGGATGGCGCGGAGAAATTGTTCATTCAGTATTTACTGACTCCAAAGGAAATTTGATCAATTACAAAATCAAAGATCCTTCATTTAATAATTGGTATGGATTGAGTCTGGCATTACGCGAGACCGCTATTTCGGATTTCCCGCTGTGTAATAAAAGTTTTGATCTGTCGTATGCCGGTCACGATTTATAAATTAGTTGCCGGGATCAGTTTAATGACGGGCGTAGATCAGTACAGATTTATTTTAATAAAATTGGCTGATATTATTCATAAAAAAATTATTTATGAAAGACGCAATTAAAATAAGAATACTTCAGGGTGATCCGGTTATTCACGATGTGAAAAACGCATCACTCCCAAAATTGTTCCGCGGATTGCCTGTTATAGAAGATAAACCGTGCCTCAGCGGCTGCACGAGCTGTACCGAAATCTGCCCGACAAATGCGGTCAAATTAAATCCCGTGAGTATCGATTTGGGTTTATGCGTCTTTTGCCCTTTGTGCGAAGAAACCTGTCCCGAAAAATTAATCCATTTCACAAACGATTATCATACGGCATCGGACGTCAGAGAAAAATTAATCGTCACCAATCAGACAAAAAATATTACTCCGGAAAAAGCTTCAGAGAAAATCAGGAAATATTTCGGAAGTTCACTAAAGCTGCGTCAGATTTCTGCCGGCGGGTGCAACGGCTGCGAACTTGAATTGAATGCTCTCAGCAATGTTAATTTTGATATGGGTAGATACGGTATTGAGTTTGTTGCATCGCCCCGTCATGCCGATGGAATTGTTATAACCGGTCCTGTAACTGAAAATATGTCAAAGGCTGTCGAAATATGTTTCGATGCTGTCCCGAATCCAAAAATAATTATTCTCATCGGCACCTGTGCCATCTCTGCCGGAATCTTCAAGAATTCAACCAAGCTTCAACGGAAATTCTTCCATGAGAATAAAATTGATCTTTTTATTCCAGGCTGCCCGCCCCATCCGCTGACTTTTATAAATGGATTATTAGATTGGCTGGATAAATAATTTAATCGGTTGGTCATCAGTCAAACACCCAATTATGCAAATCGCAAATTAGTCTGATAGTTCATGAATTGTATAATCATCTCTACTTTCTTCAATATGGATAGTAATACACATTTATGAATAATTATGAATGTGGATTTTATCAGAGCCGACAGCAATGTCCGCTAAAAAATATTTTTTTATATTATTTATATTTTACTTGACATATCAATTTTCAAAAATTATCTTTGCCCAACAGTAAATCAAAAATGAAAAACACAACACAAAATATTGATACTGATTTTATGAGTGCCGGAGGCGGTATCCTCAGTGTTGTGTCAATTTCTATTAATAACCTTCCTTCAATTATTCTACTAGGGATTAATATTATTATTCTAAGCCTACTCGGTATTCTAATTACCGTTATAGGCTAAGACATAATAGGTTAACCCAAAATCAGATCAAAATATTAATTAAACAAGCATAACGAAAAAGGGTTAACCGAAACCCGAACAGAATTTCTGAAGGATTTTCTTTAGGAATTTTATGCGTTCAGATTTAATTAAAAAAGGATTTGAAAAAGCTCCCCACAGAAGCCTTCTTAAAGCAACAGGCGTTATCAGAAGCGACGCAGATTTTGAAAAACCGTTCATAGGTGTATGCAACTCATATATCGATCTTATACCAGGGCATGTTCATCTTCAGGAATTCGGAAGAGTAATAAAAGAAGCCATCAGAGAGGCCGGCGGAATACCCTTTGAATTCAACACAATCGGTGTTGATGACGGAATTGCAATGGGCCATCTTGGAATGCGTTACTCACTCCCCAGCCGTGAACTGATTGCGGATTCGGTAGAGACAGTTGTAGAAGCGCATCGTTTAGACGGTATGGTTTGCATCCCGAATTGCGATAAGATTGTGCCGGGCATGTTAATGGCTGCTGTCCGTGTCGATATCCCCACAATATTTGTTTCCGGCGGACCGATGAAATCCGGAAGAACTCCGGACGGAGAGAAAGTCGATCTGATTTCTGTATTTGAGGGAGTGGGAAAATATCAAGCCGGCAAAATTAATGCTGATAAGTTGAAAGAATATGAAGACTACAGCTGTCCTACCTGCGGCTCATGCTCAGGAATGTTCACCGCAAATTCAATGAATTGTCTTATGGAAGCGCTCGGACTCGCGCTGCCCGGCAACGGTTCCATCCTCGCGATTGATCCCAGAAGAAAGAATCTCGCAAAAAAAGCAGCCGCTCAAATTTTAAATCTTGTTGAAAAGGATTTGAAACCAAGTGATATACTTTCGGCGGAATCTTTTATTAATGCCTTTGCCCTGGATATGGCAATGGGCGGAAGCACGAATACCGTCTTGCATGCGCTGGCTATCGCTAATGAAGCGCATATAAATTTTGATTTGAAGACGCTGAATGAACTTTCGGATAAAGTCCCTTATATCTGCAAAGTGAGTCCCGCCACAAAAAATGTGCATATGGAGGATGTCGACAGAGCCGGAGGTATATCGGCTATTCTTAATGAAATATCCAAAGTGAATGTGCTCGATTTAAAAAGACCGACAGTAACCAGTAAAACGCTGGGTGAAAATATTTTAGATGCGAAAATTCTTGATAGCTCTGTCATAAGAAATGTCGAAGATCCGTATTCAAAAACCGGAGGACTTGCCGTGCTGTATGGAAATCTTGCACCGGACGGCTCTGTAGTAAAAACCGGCGCCGTTGAAGCCGGCATGAAAGTTTTTTCCGGACCGGCTAAAATTTTTGAATCGCAGGAAGAAGCAGTAGAAAAAATTCTCGCGGGTGTTGTTGTGGCAGGTGATGTTGTGGTTATCCGTTATGAAGGTCCGAAAGGCGGACCCGGTATGCCGGAAATGCTTTCTCCAACTAGTGCAATCATGGGTCTGGGTCTTGGTGATAAAGTTGCTCTGATCACTGACGGCAGATTTTCCGGCGGCACTCGCGGGGCGTGCATAGGCCATATCTCCCCAGAAGCCGCGGAACGCGGACCGATCGCAGCTCTTCAGAATGGGGATTTTATAAAAATTGATATTCCAAGCAGAACATTAAATGTGGATCTGGAAGATGAAGTGATTCAAAAAAGATTGAAAGCTCTTCCTGAATTCACGCCTAAAATAAAAAGCGGCTACCTCTCTCGTTATGCGAAGATGGTATCTTCTGCCAATACCGGCGCAATATTAAAAAATAATTTCTAAGAAAAAGAGTATGCTATGAAAAAGTCTGACAATCTTATGAGCGGGGCGCAAATATTTTTTGAATGCTTAAAGCGCGAAAAGGTCGAACACATTTTTGGATATCCGGGTGGCGCTGTGCTTAAACTATATGAACATCTTTATGATGTGGATTTTCTGGAGCATGTGCTTGTGCGCCATGAACAGGGAGCCGTTCATGCTGCGGAAGGCTATGCTAAGGCCTCCGGAAAAGTCGGAGTTGTTTTAGTTACATCCGGCCCGGGAGCTACAAATACAGTTACCGGTATTGCCGACGCATACATGGATTCTGTCCCTATTGTTGTTTTTACCGGCCAGGTTCCTTCTCACTTAATCGGCAATGATGCATTCCAGGAAGCAGATATTGTCGGCATCACACGCCCGATTACAAAACATAATTTTCTTGTCCGTGATGTTAAAGATCTCGCTCTTACAATTAGAAAAGCTTTTTATATCGCCTCTACCGGGAGGCCGGGACCGGTACTGGTCGATTTGCCGAAAAATGTTATCGCCTCGAAGTGCGAATTTATCTATCCGGAAGATGTTGAACTGCGCGGATATAAACCAAATTATAAAGGCCATATTAATCAGATAAAAAAAGTTGCCGAAGTGATTGCCTCGGCAAAGAGACCGCTCCTCTATGTAGGCGGGGGAGTTATAATGTCCGGCGGCTCAAGAGAACTTGCAATTCTGGCGCGCGAAAATAAATTGCCAGTTGCTATGACGCTTCAGGGATTAGGCGCGTTTCCCGGTACTGACGATCTCTCATTAGGAATGCTGGGAATGCACGGGACATATTGGGCAAACCGTGCTGTTGATAACTGCGATGTATTGGTGTCGCTTGGTGCAAGATTCGACGACAGAGTTACAGGAAATGTTGAAACGTTTGCCAGGAATGCTTTTAAAATTCATGTCGATATTGATCCTACCTGCATCGATAAAAATGTTGTTGTCGATTTGCCGGTCGTAGGAGATGTAAAACATATAATCGCAGAAATCGCTTCCGAGATGCCGAATCAGCCCGATACCACAGAATGGCTCGCACAGATAAATGAATGGCGCGAAGAATGTCCTCTGGTCTATGAAGATAATGACGGCAGACTAAGAACAGAATTTGTAATCGAAAAATTATTTGAAAAAACCAAAGGTGAAGCTGTTATTGTAACTGACGTGGGTCAGCATCAGATGTGGACTGCGCAGCATTATAAGTATAATCACCCCCGTTCAAATCTTACAAGCGGCGGTTTGGGCACAATGGGATTTTCTGTGCCCGCGTCAAT
Source organism: Bacteroidota bacterium (assembly GCA_021812705.1). Taxonomy (GTDB): domain Bacteria; phylum Bacteroidota; class Ignavibacteria; order Ignavibacteriales; family Melioribacteraceae; genus Fen-1258. The sequence goes on from JAKAMT010000007.1 coordinate 25,502, forward strand.
AGGCGCCTCCTTCGCGGTTAAAGACCGGCCTATTATCTCAATCAGCGGCGACGGCGGTTTCCAGATGAATATTCAGGAATTAATAACTGCCGCTGCAAATAAAGTTCCGGTCAAATTCATAATCATCAATAACAGCTTCCTCGGAATGGTGAGACAATGGCAGGAATTATTTCATGCCGAGAAATTCAGTTTCACTGATCTTAGCAGCAGCAATCCAGACTTTGTAAAAGTCGGAGAAGCTTTTGGAATTCCATCTTACTCCACCGATAATCCGAAAGAAGTGGATTCAATTTTAGAGAAAGCTTTCTCAATAAATGACCGTCCGGTTCTTCTTGAATTTAAAGTAGTGAAAGCCGATATGGTCTTTCCGATGGTTCCGTCCGGGGGATCTATTTCTGATATGATGGTTAAAAGATTAAATCCGAGGAGGATGACCTGATATGAGGCGCACAATCTCAGTTTTAGTAGAAAATCGTTTTGGAGCTTTCGACCGCATTGCTACTATGTTCAGCGGCAAGGGATTCAATATCAGAAGCATTTCAATAGGAGAAACCGAAATTGCAGATATATCCCGCATGACGATTGTTACCGAAGGCGATGATCAGATAATCGATCAGGTTGTAAAACAATTAAACCGCTTGATTGATACGATAAAAGTTGTTGACCTTGCCGATACTTATCACGTTGAGCGGGAACTTGCATTAATAAGTATCGGCCTTCATAAAGGCTCAATGGAGCAGATAAAAAACATCTGCGACATCTTCCGCGGAAATATAGTTGACATTACAAATAAATCTATGATGATCGAAGTTACCGGTCCGCCCGATAAAATTGATGCCGCGGTAAATGTCCTGGCGCCGTTCGGAATTAAAGAGATGGCCCGTTCCGGTATTGTCGCGCTTAAACGTGGCGAGCAATTGAAAATTCAGAAAAAAGAAAATTTTACAACTTAATCGAGGAAATAAAATGAAAGTCTATTATGAACAGGACGCGAATTTTGGTTTACTGAAATCTAAAAAAATTGCAGTGCTCGGATTTGGAAGTCAAGGCCATGCGCACAGCTTGAACTTAAAAGAGAGCGGCATGAATGTTTGTGTGGGACTTAGAACTACCTCTGCGACATGGGAAAAAGCTAAGAACGCGGGCATGGAAGTTAAAACTGTCGCCGATGCAGTTAACTGGGCTAATGTAATTATGATTCTTCTGCCGGATCAGAATCAGAAAGAAGTTTATGATAAAGAGATCGCCCCAAATTTAAAAGCCGGTGATACTCTTGCGTTCGGTCATGGTTTCAATATTCACTACAAACAAATTGTTCCTCCCGCCGATGTTAATGTTATGATGATTGCGCCTAAAGGTCCCGGTCATTTGGTGCGCAGGACTTTTCTGGAAGGTACGGGAGTCCCTTGCCTAATTGCGGTTCATCAGGATCCGGGCGGAAAGACAAAAGAACTTGCTCTCGCATGGGCTAAAGGAATCGGTGGAACGAGAGCCGGCGTTATTGAAACGAATTTTAAAGACGAAACCGAAACGGATCTATTCGGCGAACAGGCAGTATTGTGCGGCGGTTCTGCCGAACTGATCAAAGCAGGATTTGAAACTTTGGTTCAGGCCGGTTATTCGCCGGAACTGGCTTACTTTGAATGCATGCACGAAATGAAATTGATTGTCGATCTCTATTATGAAGGCGGTCTCTCAAGAATGAATTATTCTGTGAGCGATACGGCAGAATACGGCGGCATGAGCAGAGGAAGCAGATTAATAACTGCCGATACAAAAAAAGAGATGAAAAAAATTCTTACCGAAATTCAGGATGGGAGCTTTGCCAAAGAATGGCTTGCCGAATACAATGCCGGTATGCCGAATATGAATAAACTCAGAAAAGAAAATAGAGAGCATATCATTGAAGAGGTTGGCGCAAAATTGAGAGGAATGATGAGCTGGCTCTTTAAAAAAAATAAAAAGGAAGAGGTCGGTGTATGAGCTACAAGATTACTCTTCTGCCCGGAGATGGTATTGGTGTTGAAGTAACAGAAGCTGCCGTGAAAGTAATGAATGAAGTCGCTGATAAATTCAATTTAACTCTTGAATTTAAAACCGAATTGATAGGCGGATCCTCATACGAAAAAAACGGCTCGCCATTGACGGACGAAACACTTCAATCGTGCTACGATTCTGATGCGGTTTTTCTCGGCGCGGTGGGAGGTCCAAAGTGGGAATCTCTTCCTCATAATCTTAAACCGGAGGCTGCTCTGCTTAAACTGAGAAAGTCGCTCGGTCTTTTTGCGAATATCAGACCCGCAAAAATCTATGAACCGCTCATCGATTCTTCTACATTGAAAAAAAATGTTCTACTGGGCACGGACTTAATTGTACTTCGTGAGCTTACAGGGGGAATCTATTTCGGAACGCCGCGTGGGTTCGATGAAAATCGCGGCTGGAATACTATGGAGTACTCTTATGAGGAAGTAGAACGAATAACCCGAATCGCGTTCCGGATGGCAAAGGAGAGGAATAAAAAAGTTACTTCAGTTGATAAAGCCAATGTCCTTGAAGTGAGCCAGTTCTGGAGAAATATAGTTCATAAAGTTCATAATGAATTTAAAGATGTGGAACTGAATGATATGTATGTTGATAACGCCGCGATGCAGATTGTTCGTAATCCTAAACAATTTGATGTAATTCTCACTTCCAATTTATTCGGAGATATATTAAGTGATATTGCTGGAATGATTACCGGCAGCCTTGGGATGCTTCCATCAGCAAGTATCGGCACAAAATATTCTTTGTACGAACCTGTTCACGGCAGCGCGCCCGATATCGCGGGGCAGAATAAGGCTAATCCGCTGGCGGCAATTTCATCTGCCGCAATGATGTTTAATTATTCATTCGGATTGCAGAAAGCTGCAGAAATTATTGACTCTGCAATTGAAAAAACACTTGCATCGGGAATCCGTACTCGCGATATCTATTCTGAAGGAACTGCTTTGGTTTCCACTGAACAGATGACCGGTGCGGTACTGGAAAACATAAATGAAATTTACCATAGTCAGGCTCTGGGTGTGTTTACTCTTTAATAAGTAGACAAACCTGAAATATCCTCTTCCCCATAAGGGAGGAGGATAAAGAGCTGATTTAATTTGATGATAAAAAAGCGGGAAAGAATATGAGTGAGAGAATTTTAATTTTTGACACGACCTTAAGAGACGGCGAACAATCCCCCGGCGCATCATTGAATGTGTTCGAAAAATTGGAAATTGCGCGTCAGCTTGCAAAGTTGAAAGTGGATGTAATTGAAGCCGGCTTCCCGGTCTCTTCTCCGGCGCAGTTCGATGCGGTAAAGAGAATAGCTGATGAATCGGAAGTCATCATTGCGGCATTAGCTCGCGCTAAAGAGATCGATATAAAAACCGCATTCGACTCTTTGCGTAATGCAAAGAAACCAAGGATTCATACTTTTTCCAGCACATCGGATATCCATATACTGGGAAAATTCGGAGACGCCAAATATGGCGAATCGCTTAAGGAAAAAAGAAATACAATCTTGAAAATGTCTTACGATGCAGTCGCATATGCAAAAACTTTTTGCGCTGATGTGGAATTCTCCGCCGAGGACGCCGGCAGGACAGATATAGGTTACCTGTGCGATGTAATTGAGACTGCGATTGATGCCGGGGCTACTACGGTAAACATACCTGATACTACCGGATATAATTTCCCGTCGGAATTCGGAAGCAAAATTGAGGAATTGAAAAAGCGGGTGAAAAATATTCATAAAGCGGTTATAAGCGTGCACTGCCATAATGATCTCGGTCTTGCCGTCGCAAATTCAATCTCCGCTGTTCAAAACGGCGCACGGCAGATTGAATGCACCGTAAACGGAATTGGAGAAAGAGCCGGCAACGCTTCTTTGGAAGAGATTGTTATGGCTCTTAAAGTGAGGAATGATATTTGCGGTTATTATACACAAACGGACATAACTGAAATATATAATACCAGCAAAATGGTTTCCGGATTTACCGGAATAGTCGTTCAGCCTAATAAAGCGATTGTGGGTGAAAATGCATTCGCGCATGAAAGCGGAATACATCAGGACGGAATGCTGAAGAATAAACAGACTTATGAAATTATGACCCCTGAGTCTGTCGGAGTAAATAAAACTAAAATTGTTCTTGGAAGGCATTCCGGCAGGCACGGATTAAAGGCCCGTTTAAATGAATTGGGCTACAGACCCTCGGAAGAAGATCTCCAAAAAGTTTATGATCTTTTTCTTGAATTGGCTGATAAGAAAAAAGAAGTTTTTGATGATGATTTGAGAATATTGATGGGCGACGAAATTTATAGGGAAGAAGAATTGTATGAACTTGAATACCTGCATGTAAATTCCGGAACCGGAACTATACCTACTGCAACTGTAAAAATAAAATCAAAAGAAAAAGAAATACAGGAATCCTGCACGGGAGACGGACCTGTCGACGCCAGCTTTAACGCTATCGAACGTGCACTTGATTTTAAACCAGTAGTTGAATCTTATAACGTGCGCTCGGTTACTTCCGGAAGACAGGCGCTCGGCGAGGCGATTGTTAGAATAAGAGACGGCGAAAATTCCTTCACAGGAAGAGGTACATCAACAGATATTATCGAGGCAAGCGCAAAAGCCTATCTTCAGGCAATTAATCAATTCCTTCTTTTCTCAAAAACTAATCTTGAATTTGAGAATGATGAATTGATTATCAAAAAAAATTGAGGCAAAAAAATGAAAATGACTATCACAGAAAAAATATTGGCAAAGGCTGCGAAGAGAAAAAGCGTGACTGCTGGTGAAAATGTATGGTTAGATGTAGATGTTCTTATGACCCATGATGTGTGCGGACCTCCCACTTTTGCAATATGGAAAAAAGAATTCGGCGAGAAAGCTGAAATCTGGGACAAGGAAAAAGTAGTGATCTTTCCGGATCATTATATTTTTACAAAAAATCCGCATGCAAATAGAAATGTCGATCTGCTGCGCCAATTCGCTTCGGAACATTCGCTTCCCAACTATTACGACATTGGCTCGGATCGTTATAAAGGTGTGTGCCACATAGCGCTGGCGGAGGAAGGCTTTAATGTACCGGGAACCGTTTTGTTTGGAACAGATTCCCACACCTGCACATCCGGAGCATTCGGAATGTTTGCTACGGGAGTGGGCAATACAGACGCCGCGTTTATACTTGGGACCGGAAAAATATGGGAAAAAATTCCTGAGTCTATGGAATTTGTTTTTGATGGCACAATGCCTCCTTATCTAACCGCAAAAGATCTTATCCTGCAAATACTTGGAGATATAGGAACAGACGGCGCCGCCTATCGTGCAATGGAATTCAAAGGAGAAGCAATAAAATCATTGCAAATGTACGAACGGATGACACTCACAAATATGGCTATCGAAGCCGGAGGCATGAACGGCATTATAGAAGTGGATGATACTACAAAAAATTTTCTAGCTACGATCGGAGTGAATGAATTCGAAAGTTTTATCAGCGATTCCGATGCTTCATATTATTCAAGTTATCATTATGACGTTTCTAAAATTGAACCGCTCCTTGCTAAACCGCACAGCCCCGATAATCGCGACACCGTCCGGAATGTCGCCGGTACTAAATTGACCAAATGTTATATCGGCTCGTGTACCGGGGGAAAGATTACAGATTTCCGGTTTGCTGCTGAACTTCTTTTCGGAAATGAAGTTAAGGTCACAACATTTATTGTCCCGGCCAGCGTTGCAATTGCCAAACAGTTGGAAGAAGAAACCCATAACGGAATTTCTCTGAAAGAGATTTTTGAAAAAGCAGGATGCACCATCGCTGAATCTTCCTGCGCTGCTTGCCTTGGCGGTCCTTCTGATACTATAGGAAGGGCTGTTGAAGATGATGTGGTGATTTCGACTACTAATAGAAATTTTCCCGGAAGAATGGGAAGCAAATCTTCACAGGTTTATCTGGCGTCTCCGTTAACTGTGGCTGCATCCGCAATTTCAGGCGCTATCACGGATCCCAGAGATTTTTTGTAGTACCCAAGTAACTTCTAAAAAATTTGAAAGAATTAATTCTAATATGCACTCATCAAATATGAGGAAATTGAAATGGAAAAAATTATAACCGGTAAGGCTTATGTGCTCGGAGATAATATCGATACCGATCAGATTATTCCTGCCGAGCATCTGGTTTACAGCACAAGCGATCCGGAGGAATTAAAAAAGTATGGGCACTATGCGCTTTCCAGCGTGCCGGTGGAAAAAGCCGGACTGCCGGATGGAGGGCATCCGTTTATTTCAGGTGATAATTATAGCTCCGGATTCAGCATTATCATAGGAGGTTCTAATTTCGGATGCGGATCTTCAAGGGAACATGCGCCGCTCGCTCTGCAGGTTGCTGGTGCTAAAGTCGTCATCGCCGATTCTTATGCAAGAATATTTTACCGCAATGCCGTAGACGGAGGTTTCCTGATCCCTTATGAATCTTCTGAAAAACTGAAGGATAAAATAAAAACTGGAAATCTGCTCGAAGTTAATATTAGCGAGAATTTATTGGTTGATCTGACTGAACAAAAAAAATATAAACTTAATCCGCTGGGAGACGTTTTTGAAATTGTTGAAGCCGGCGGATTGTTTGAATTTGCCCGCTCCAAAGGGATGATCTGAAATGAATTTACTCTGCAGTCTCAAAAATAAAATTGTTAAATGAATTGAGTATAATAAAATGAAATTCGATTTTGTAGAACTATTCGATACAACACTCCGGGACGGCACTCAGGGCGAGGGTGTGAATCTGTCCATAAATGATAAATTGAGTATTGCACAGAAACTAGACGAATTCGGAATCGATATCATAGAAGGGGGCTGGCCCGGAAGCAATCCCCGCGATGAAGAATTTTTTAAATCGGCGTCGAAACTTCATCTGAGGAATGCAAGAATCTGCGCTTTCGGCTCGACCGCAAGAGCCCTGAACAAAATTTCTGAAGACCTTAACCTCAACGCGCTTCTTAAAGCCGAAACTCCCTGTGTCTCAATTTTCGGCAAGACATGGAAATTCCATGCGGAAAAAGGATTAGGATTATCCGCATCCGAGAATGAGGAACTTATCTACAAATCTGTACTCTTTTTAAAAGAGCACGGAAGAGAAGTTGTTTTCGATGCAGAACATTTTTTTGACGGCTATAAAGATGAAAAAGAATTTGCCCTGAAAATGATTCTTGCCGCCCAACGCGGCGGAGCGGATGTAATTACTCTATGCGATACCAACGGGGGCTCTCTTCCGAATGAAGTTTATAATGCGGTGAGTGAAGTAGCACGTTTAATATCTATTCCCGTCGGAATTCATACACATAACGATGGTGAACTTGCCGCGGCTAATTCTCTGATGGCTGTTGAAGCAGGCGCTTCGCACGTGCAGGGAACAATTAATGGAGTAGGGGAAAGATGCGGCAACGCTAATTTAATCGGCATCATTCCGAATCTTCTGCTTAAAATGAATCTTAAAACAAAAAATGAAATAGATCTTAAAGAACTTACAAAACTTTCAAACTATGTGAGCGAAGTGATGAATATGGCTCCGAACCAGAGAGCTGCTTATGTTGGCAATTCAGCATTCGCCCATAAAGGCGGTATTCACGTCAGCGCGGTTCTGAAAGAAAGCAGAATGTATGAGCATATTGATCCGGGTGCGGTGGGAAATAAACAGCGTGTACTTGTTTCCGATCTTGCAGGGCAGAGTAACGTAAAATATAAAGCAAAAGAATTTGGCGTCGACCTCTCGGATAACAACGATCTAAGCAAAAAAATAGTAAAGCATATTAAATCTCTGGAATATGAGGGATACCAGTTCGATGGGGCGGAAGCTTCTTTTGAATTAATGCTCCGTGCGGAGACAAAAGAATTTTCACCCTTCTTCAAACTGATAGATTCAAAAGTGCATGTCGCGTTCGACAGCGCTAAGCATTCTAGCGCAGAAGCCGTTCTTAAAATCGAAGTAGACGGAGAGATTGAACACACCGCGGCTAATGGAGACGGTCCGGTTAATGCTTTCGACAATGCACTTAGAAAAGCGCTTCTCAGATTCTACCCCGAGATCTCTTCAATAAAACTTCTCGATTATAAAGTTCGCGTGCTTAATGAAAAAAGCGGCACCGCCGCTAAAGTACGTGTCCTCATTCAGTCCGGCGACGGCATAGAAACGTGGTCGACCGTCGGTGTCTCTGAAAATATACTTGAAGCTAGCTGGCAGGCGCTGTGCGACAGTATTAACTATAAACTATTTAAAAGTGAAAAAGAAAAAAATGTGTTTGCCAATTAATATCAATAGGAGATGCCATGGCATTCGAATCTGATTATATCTGGCTGGAAGGAAAATTTATTCCGTTCGGAGAAGCTAAACTTCATTTCTTAACCAGCTCGCTTCATTATGGAACTTCTCTCTTTGAAGGGATCCGCTCTTATTCCACTCAAAATGGACCCGCAATTTTTAGATTGAGAGACCATCTCGAAAGACTAATTCAGAGTACAAAAATTCTGGGGATAGAGGAATTTCCATATACATTGGATCAAATTTATGACGCGTCGATCAAATTGGTTAGAATGAATAATATGGAGGAATGTTATATCCGTCCGCTTGTCTATATAAAAGAAGGAGGCTGGAATCTTTCCGTGACGAATGTAAAAATAGATATGGGAATTGCTGTCTGGAAATGGACAAATTATCTCGGAGAGTCCGCGCTCAAAAACGGTGTGCGCGCTAATGTATCCTCCTTTCCAAGACACCACCCTAACATAATGATGACAAAAGGGAAAATTGCGGGTAATTATGTTAACTCTGTTCTGGCAAAATCGGAAAGTCTTAGAGGTGGATTTGATGAGGCTATTATGCTTGATCCGAACGGCAATGTATCGGAATGTACAGGCGAAAATATTTTTGTCGTGAGAAATGGAATTATCTATACAACACCAAGAAACAGCGTGCTGGAAGGATTAACACGGGATTCAATTATTAAAATTGCGTCCGATCTTGGCTATTCAGTGGTAGAAGAAACTATAACTCGGGATCAGCTCTATATCTCCGATGAAGTTTTTGTTACCGGAACAGCCGCGGAAGTTATTGCGCTCAGAGAAATCGATTATAGAAAAATCGGGACTGGAATGACAGGTCCAGTATGCGCGGCTCTTCAAAAAATCTATTCAGATATCATTCACGGGAGAAATGAGAAATATGAAATGTGGATCGATTACGTATATCCGGATTCTGTAAAAAATAGTGCCGCTGTAAAATCTGCTCTCGGTTGAATTAAAATTATTTTCAAATTCCGGATCGATTAGAGTTTCTATCATCCGTAAATCAGATCACGCTTCCTTGAATTTATATCACTCCGCCATGAGCGGTAATATTTAATACTAAGAGTAAGTGTTTTTATACATTAAGAAAATGGATAAAAAATGCAAATAGCAGACGGACTTATCAAAAAAGAATTCCACGATGCTTGCGGAATCGGATTTATCTCTGAATTGACCGGCAAACCGGGAAGACGTGTAATTGAACTCTCAATAGAGGCTTTGAGAAATATGTCGCACCGGGGCGCTTCAGGATCAGACGAAAGAACAAGCGACGGCACCGGACTGCTGACCGATATACCGGTAGAGTATTTTAACATTGTATTGGAAGATGAACTTGATCAAAAAATAAATGATGGGAATCTTGGCATTGCTATGGTTTTCACATCTGAAAAAGAATTGCCCGTTATTGAAAAATCTTTTTTAGAGCTCTCTTCCGGACTAAGGATAAAATATTTAGGAAAGCGGCGTGTGCCTGTAAATACCGCCGTGCTTGGAGAAACCGGCCGCTCTACATGCCCGCTCATTATTCAATTCTTTTTTTCCGGATTGGACGAAGTTCAATATAAATATGAGACACGTCTCTATATCCTCCGCAAATCCGTAGAAAAAATTATTCTCAAATCTGAGATGGAAACTTACATCTGCTCACTCTCCAGCAGGACTCTCGTTTACAAAGGTATGATGAAGCCGAATCAGCTTTCAAGATTTTATTATGATCTTAATCAGCCTGAATACAAAGTGAAAGTTGCTCTATTCCATGAAAGGTTTTCAACTAATACTATTTCCAGTTGGAGTATGGCTCAGCCGTTCAGAATGCTGGGACACAACGGTGAAATTAATACAATTAAAGGGAACCGTTTGTGGATGCGGACCCGCGAAGCAACAATTAAATCTTCTTTCTGGAATGAGCATCTTGAATCATTAAAACCGCTCGTCTCGGAAATTGGAAGCGATTCCTTCTCTCTCGATAATATTTTGGAATTTTTGGTGCAGAGCGGACGAAGCCTGTTCCACAGCCTCATGATGCTGATCCCAGAACCATATATCTATGATAACAGCATGCCGGATGATCTGAAAAATTTTTATGTGTATCATGAGAATCACATTGAGCCGTGGGATGGTCCTGCTGCTCTTGTCTTTACAGACGGAGAATTGGTCGGCGCTAAATTAGACCGGAATGGTTTGCGTCCGCTTAGATATACTATCACGAAAGACGGATTGGTTATTATGGCATCCGAAGCCGGTGTTGTTGAAATAGATGAGGAAAATATTCTTCTGCACCATCATATGAAATCGGGCGAAAATTTTGCTATCAGATTAGACGGCACAGGCGTGATGAATAACTACGAGATTACTAAAAATGTCGCCTCACTGGATAAATATTCGGAAAAAGTTAAAAGTCATCTCTCAAATCTCGAACGAATGAATGACTCCGGGGAATTCGGCGGCTTTGCTCTGCCTGAAAACGGATTCGATAAACGTCTGCGCATTGCTTTCGGAATCGATAAAGAAGATATAGACCGCTTTCTAATTCCTATGGCAGATAACGCTGTCGAATCAATTGGGTCAATGGGAGACGATACTCCCCCCGCTTTCGTTTCTCATCAGAACAGAAAATTTTATGACTACTTTAAACAGCATTTCGCACAGGTTACTAATCCATCAATCGACTCAATCCGCGAACGTTACGTGATGAGTCTCTACCGGTATATAGGCAGTGAGAGTGACCTTCTAAGCGATACAAGCGCGTTCGGAGGAGCAATAAGGATAGACAGCCCCGTGCTCTCTCCTAGAGAAGTAAATCTTCTCCGGGATAGGCATCATTTCTTTCCTCATGTGGTTGTCAGTTGTCACTTTAAAATCAGCCAAAACCTTTCCGATAGAATTGATGAGATTAAAAAAGAATGTGAAACCGCGCTTCATCAAGGCGCAAAAATTATAATACTTTCAGATGAGGGACTGCAGCCGGATCAGGCGCCAATTCCTATGCTGCTGATTGTATCGGCTGTGCATCAGCACTTAATTAAGAAAAAATTGAGAAACAAATGCGCTCTTGTGAGTTTTACAGGGGACGTAATCGAAGATCATCATGTTGCTTGTCTTGTAGCCTTTGGAGCCAGCGTGGTTTATCCGTATATGGCTTATGAACTTATCAGAGAATATTTTAAAGATGAAGACTGGATAACAAAACTTAGCAATTACAGAAAAGCATTGGAGAATGGACTTCTCAAAATAATGGCTAAGATGGGAATCTCAACGGTGAGCAGTTATCACGGCAGTATGCTCTTTAATGCAATCGGAATATCACAAAATCTTATCAACGAATATTTCCCCTCAGTTAAAAGCGCATTCGGTGGAATCGATATCGAAATTCTTCAGCAGTCGCTTAATGAAAAAAGCAAAAAAGCTTTCTCTGAAAAATTTGAACTGAATGAGATTGGTAGATTCCGTTTCAGAAGGGAGGGAGAAGCGCACGGATTTTCTCCTTCTGTCATTAAAACAATCCATAATGTTTCCCGGCAGGAAAATAAACTTATAGAGAATCATAAGCCCCCGGTATATATCAGGGATTTTTTGAATTTTGTCTCTGATGGTCAAACCTCTCTTGACAATGTGGAACCGCCCGAAATCATTCTTAAAAGATTTGGACTCGGCGCGGTCTCTTTCGGCGCGGTCTCCGAAGAAGTGCATAGAGCTCTGGCGCGCGCGGCTTCTATACTCGGTATTAGAAGCAACACCGGTGAAGGAGGAGAACAGAAAGACCGCTACAGCACTTCTAATCCGGATCAAAATGAAAACTGCTATACAAAACAGATTGCAAGCGGAAGATTCGGTGTTACTACTTACTACTTAACTGCTGCCCGTGAATTGCAGATTAAAATAGGTCAGGGCGCTAAACCCGGAGAAGGGGGGCAGCTTCCGGGAGAGAAAGTTACTCTATCAATAGCTAATAACAGATATACAACTGTAGGAGTACCGCTGATCTCTCCGCCGCCTCACCATGATATTTACAGCATAGAAGATCTGGCTCAGTTGATCTATGATCTTCGGCAGGTTAATCCAAGGGCAAAAATCTGCGTTAAACTTGTTTCGCAATTCGGTGTGGGAATAATTGCCTCCGGTGTCGTTAAAGCCGGTGCGGATATAATTCTTATAAGCGGAAACGACGGCGGCACTGGAGCCAGTCCGCTCGGTTCTCTAAAACATACCGGTCTTCCCTGGGAAATTGGTCTGGCTGAAGTGCACCGCACTTTAATTGAAAACGGTCTGCGGAATATGGTCACTTTAAGAGTCGACGGCGGTTTGAAAAATGCGAAAGACATAATTGTCGCCGCGATGCTCGGCGCCGAGGAATTTGATTTCGGAACTTCAGCACTCGTTGCACTCGGCTGCGTTATGGCCAGGCAGTGCCACTTAAATACATGCCCCGTCGGAATCGCTACTCAGGATCCCGCTCTTAAAAAGAAATTTAACGGAAAACCCGAAAATCTTGTTAACTATCTGAAAAATTTAGCCGCTGATATAAGAATGCTGTTGCACGGGATCGGCGTTAATTCTATCTCGGAAATAGTAGGGCGTAATGATCTGCTTCTGATCGATTCTAAATTCGAAAAATATCTTGAAGAAAAAAGAATAGACCTAAATTACTTGCTCGCGGAAAAGAATAAGAATTTCTTCTTCGATTCGAATAAAAAAATCACTGCGCCGACTGCAAAATTTGAACAGCATTTTGCAGAAGGACTCAATGAAGAGGTGCTCCCGGCAATTATTACTCACGGCAGAGTAATTGTAAATAGAAAATTAAAAAATACCGACCGCGCTGTGGGAAGCAGAATATCGGGGCTCATCTCATTTCTATACGGACCGGGTGAATTTAAAGGATATATTCAATACAGGTTAAACGGAGCTGCGGGGCAAAGTCTAGGCGCATTCTTAGTGGATAATGTTGAGATGAGATTGTGCGGCGTGGCTAATGACTACGTAGGTAAAGGAATGAGCGGCGGAATGATTACAATCCGTTTCCCTAGATCTATAAGAAAATCTTTGGAAGGCAATACAATCATCGGCAATGTAGCGCTTTATGGCGCTACCGGTGGTGAACTATTTGTGGCGGGGAAAGCCGGAGAAAGATTTGCTGTGCGCAACAGCGGTGCCGCCTCGGTGGTTGAAGGGGTTGGAAATCACTGCTGTGAATATATGACCAGAGGATTTGTTATTGTGCTGGGCGGAATTGGAAAAAATTTCGGTGCTGGAATGACGGGCGGACTTGCATTTATTTTTGACGAACTCGCCGCGATTGAAAAAAATCTTAACGAAAAATATGTTAAAATCGATCAGCTCAAGTTATCTGATGAGGATCTCATCTACAAATATCTCATAAACCATGAATTCCATACCGGTTCAACTTTCGCAAATTCAATTCTTGAAAATTGGGAGACCCAAAAAAACAAATTTGTTAAAATTGTGCCGAAAGCACTCGAGTCTGTAAATTACAGCAGGATCTTCGAAGAGCAATCTAAAAATAGATTGATGAGTATCTTCAATGGTGAAATTAATGAGACAGTGAGAATGAGACTTTAATAATTGTTAAAGTTCTTTTCGAATTTATTTTTTTCCTTAAAGATGTTTTAATTGAGAATCATAGATAACGAGGAGAAAATGGAACTAATTAATCTCATCTTTCCCATTATTTTGATCTTTATCCTTTCAGCCTGCACTCCGGCTGAAACTGAACCGAACTGTCTAACGGAACGTATCTCTACAGGATTCAGACGGATATATTCTCTCCGGTTAAAAAATTATTGCTCATTAAATAACGGATCATTATTAAAATAGGTGACGTCCTTTTAATAAGGTCGTCATATTTTTCGTATTCAAAAAATTGGTTTTGAATACTTGAAATTCTAATATACGCATTGTAACTTAATGCAAAATTTATATAAAGTTTGCATTTAGAGTTACAGAAATATCTTGTTCCTCTTCTTAACGCAGCCATATTGGGGACCATCTCTGACTTTGAAATTAATCAGTTAGTCAAAATTGCTCAAAGGTATGCGAGTATTAGGTTAACGCAGTTGATCAAAAAGGGGAAGTTGTCAACTGAAGTAGTGCCTCACTCTATCAAAGTGGTTGCACTTGATTGCATTGCCGAAATTTTTAAAAGAGATCAAAAAGGCAATTTTGTTGAACTAAGTCTATATTTCTCAAATGAAAAGTCGATCCATTCTGTTGAACCGGAAATAACTCTGATAAACTTCAGGTCTCTGGTATTTTCGAAATTGAACGACGGGATATTCCGCTTATACAGAGATTATGATCCTATAACAAGTAAAATACTTCGTAATATAAAGCTTATTTGTAAAAATGAATCCGAAGTGATGCTTTTCGAAAGATTTGGCGAGATAATGATCTCCAATGCTGGTGAGGCATTAAATGAACATTTGCCGGAATATCCTTTTGACGAGCTTGAAACTGCCTTGACGATTAATTCAATTGATAGCCAATCTACAAAAAAAATCCTCATCTCTATTCTTGATAATATAAAAAACAACTCATGCTATAGAAAATATTATCCTTTGACGGATGTTGCTCTCTTAATGAAATTTATTTATCTAAGAAATAGGGAATTCGTTTCTGATAAGACCTTGAATGATGGTGATCTGATTTTCGACGATGTTAAAAACATAATTAAGAACAGTTTTGATGAATTTAAAATTGAGTTGTCGGACAAATATCTTGTCAAAAAGAAAATTGACGAAGACTCTTTTTTGCAATATCTTAATGCGATTGAAAAATATCTTTATAGCAGATTTCTGCTGAATAATGGCAATAAACTTACTTATTTTGAATATCTGCAGGAACAAAATAACGAACTTACTTACGAGAAGTACCGGTCATTTGATCGGATAAAATTTGAATATATGTTAAAAGTTGCCAAATCTAAAGTAATCGCTAACCTTAAAGTAGCTTTCAATTAATTCGAAATCCGATTCTCATCGGCAAGCTTAGCTTAATTTCTGCCGTGCATTTGCTTTGCAAGGATAATTTATTGATGAAACATTATACTGAACATATTCTTGAACTATTTTATCTAAAAAGTAAAAGTGTCTCCTTAAACCGAGAAGAGATCGAAGAACATTTGACAAATTGTGCCGGATGTACTGATTTATTCAATCAAATTGCAGACTTTTACAAGCGCATGGATAAATCCATTCCAGAGAACAAAAAAAACGAACAAAAGGGGCAAATGTAGAATGATATATAGCCTCTCCGAATTACATAATGATCATTTCTATAATCTTGACTTGTCGAATCATCTGAAAATCAGAAGCCATCCAAATTCATTCGTATAAAAAATCTAGTTTTATCCCCCGTTTTTAAGTGAACAAAAATAATTTTGTATACTACAAGATATTTTTTTATGATAGTTTGCAGTTTACTGCCGCCAGATCACCCGGGAACCTCTTCAAATCATACCTTCTATTCCATTTAGACTGTCCGATTATCTCTGAAATTATTTAAAATATTTTTCTGCAGATTCTCCAACACGCAAGGATAAATATATGTACTAAGGGTTGAGTAGTGTAAACTGTCAATTCCTTCCTGTATTAACAATTAATTATGAGCATAAAAAAAGCGTATTAAAATACTTGCTTTGTCATGTCCATTGTTTAAAAAAATAGAGAATCATTAATTAATAAATTCATCGTGTAGGGAGGAAGTATGAAAAAAGTTGTATTGATTCTTTTATTCACTTTAGCAAGCTCTTTATCGGTCATTGCTCAAAATGTAAATTTGGCGAGCCCTTATCAAGGGCAAAATCAAGTAAGCCCGATGCCACAATTCTATTGGCATCCATTCGTAGGCTCAGCATCATATACGCTTTCAATTAATAATACACCTGACTTCACCAGTCCTCTATTCAATTTTAATGTGAGTGATACTACTTTTACAATGGCCCAATCGTTAAATGAAAATACATGGTATTATTGGCGCGTAAAAGCGGACAATAGCGGTTGGTCTGATATATGGAATTTTTTAACCCGTGAATCTCCAATTCCAAGACTGCTTGAGCCTAAGGACGGCTATGCAGAAGTCCCGGCAAATGGTGCCTTCTTAAGATGGAACTGGGTCAACGGCGCAAACAATTTTCATGTAGATGTATCAACTGACCCCAATTTTAACTCCATCCAATTTACTCAAGAGAATAATAATACGATGTTCTGGCTTCCCCCATTGACTGAAGGAACCACATATTATTGGAGAGTCAAATCATTTACCGATGTATGGAATGAATTTAGTCAAACCAGAAGTTTTACGGTTCATACAGTAAATATTATAATCCCGAATTATAAATTTTCGACGATAGATTATAGCCTGAATGCTGATCAGGGCTCTACATACAGAAGTGCCTTATACGCAGATGTGAACGGAGATGGTACAAAGAAATTACTTGTAGGGAACGGCAAAGCAGGTAAATTGGAATTTTATCGATATGAGAATAATTCTTTGGTGAAAGAGAATGAAATTCAAATATTCTCCACTCCAGCCGATTGGACAGGCATAGCTCCTAAAGCGGTCGGGGATATTAACAAGGATGGGAAGAATGAAATTATAGTTACAGGTCAAGACCCCGCGGGAGCTTGGCAGCCTCCATTATTTAAGATACTGGAATGGAATGGAACCGGCTATGAATCGATATATGATAATCAAAATCTCTATGTCTCTCAAAACTGCAAAGTAGAGATATTGGATATAGATAATGACGGAAATCAGGAAATAATAATGATCTCCGGAAATATGCTGAAGATATATAGATTTAATTCAAATACATTGGACATGGTTTATGAGTTTAATCAGCCTCTCGGACCTCAGTTCGGTATTGGTGATACCGATGGAGACGGAAAAAATGAAATTGTAGTTGCACAGCAGAGTTACCCCGAATGGGAAATGAAGAATTTATACATTGTAGAATGCAATGGAAGCAGTTACAATTTGGAAAAAACTATCGGCGGATTTGAATATGGGCTTGGCGGTATTGCCGTTGAAGACTTAAATGGAGACGGAAGAGGGGAGATAATTACAGGGACTGGTTGGGGACAAATTTATACACACAGTACATATGTCATTGGTTACAACGGAGCTGATTATAGTATTCTGCGCAACGATCGTATCCAATTTGGTGAAATTAATGGAAGGATAGGAGATGTTGACGGTGATGGGAAGAAGGAAGTTGTTCTCTTCAGAAATGCGAACGGATCTTACATTTATGATTACGAAAACGGAAACTACACGCTCGGATTTGTTGAACATATTGGTTTGGCAGAGAACGGCGATGTGAACGATATTGACGGGGATTCAAGAGCGGAGATAATTGCCCCGGCTTATGGACAGATGCAGATAGTTAGCATCTTTGATCAAAATCCTAAGGTAGTATTATTAACCCCTGTGCAAAATCAGAATGAAATAAAACCACTTACAACTTTTGTATGGGAAGCGTTTGCTGGTGCTGCCAGCTATACACTGCAAATCAATAATAATCCAGACTTTACTAATCCGCAGTTTTCATATCCATCTAGTACAACAACATTCACAATCCCCCAGGCATTAAATGAAAATACCAGTTATTGGTGGAGAGTAAAAGCGGATAACAGTCAATGGTCGGATGTCTGGTCCTTTAATACAGGAAGTAATCCCATCCCAAGATTGTTGGAACCTAAAAACGGTTATGCAGAAGTACCGGCGAATGGCGC
>JAKAMT010000100.1 GCA_021812705.1 Bacteroidota bacterium
TAATCTTTCCATCTTTCACAGTTGCGCTGTCAGTTACATTCCATTCTTTCATAACACTTTGAGGAACATCAATATTCATTTCCGTTGGATCCCATCTTTGCAATCCAAGCTGGTCTATCTCCTGATCCGATAGAGCCATTGCTACTTTTTGAGAACCGAAAGGGGAAGTGTTTTTCAGCTGCTTAACATACCAGGGTGTATTCACAAGCGAGAGGCATGCAACCCTTACATCACGGCGCACCCCTTCAACATTCTGCAAAAACCAGAGAGGGAAAGTATCATTATCTCCGTTTGTAAAAAGAACCGCATTCGGAGCAACGCTCTGAAGCAGGTTATAGGCATAATCCCAGGGAACATAATTTCTGGACCTGTCATGTTCGAACCAGTTTGCATGTGCCATGTTAACCGGTACACCAACAACTCCGAGGAGCAAAGCTCCTCCGAGCACCGGTTTAAGATAATTTTTATCTTTTAATTTTTCCGTAAGCAATTCAATAATTCCATGCATTCCTATTGCTATCCAGAGCGAGTAGACAAAGAACGCGCCGACGTAAAAATAATCTCTTTCGCGCGGCTGCGGTTCCTGCTGATTTTGATAGAACGCAGTTAAGTATCCAAGAAATATGAACATCACAGCGAATACCGATGCGCTCTTCCAGTCTTTTCTGAAATGAAAATACAATCCGAACAGCCCGATGAAGAATGGAATTCCCCACATATCGCTCCATTCAACTCCGCTGTCCTGATAACTAGATTCTCTTCCGATATAATTCCAGAACAAATATCTGTTGAACATATGATTTAGTTGATAGCGCCACAGAAAATCGAGGTCGCTTGAATAATCAGAATAAATTTTCAGTTGGTGCGGTTCGTTAGAAAATCTTCTGGCGAATTCAGGAAAATCTCCATACTGCTCGCGGTTGATATATGAATCTAGTTCCGTCATTGTTTTGGGACTGTTCATATTAATCGGCGGCTCCTGATTGGCGCGTATAATTATCATTGCTACTGTAGTAGCGCCAAGAATCGCAAAGAGAGCGCATTTGGAGATCAGGTTAAGAGTAGGCTTGTTGTTCTTTGCCGTCCAGAAAATAAGAAAGCCCAATAAACCCAGAATTGCAAAAACTGTAATTGTATTTAATACCGGGTCGTTGTGAGAAATCACCGTAATCAATTTTGGAAGATATTTCACAATTCCGGGGTAAACAAAAACCAAAGCTACGCCGCCAAAAATTATCGGCATGTAAAAAGAATTTTTTTGGAATATTTTTTTGTAAAGAGCTCCCATGAAAACAATCGTAATGACCACCATAATCATAAAGAACCGGGAATCTGTAGCTCCAAATTCTTCCGGTGTGGGCGGGACAGTTTCTGTTTGAGATATCCAGATCAGAGCTGCAACTATTAAAACCAATACCGCATGAATTAAAAAATAGATTGCGGTTTTTTGAAGCACCGCTTCGTCTGTTGCGAATTTTCTGAAGTAGATTGTCATTGCAACCGGCACA
Organism: Bacteroidota bacterium; assembly: GCA_021812705.1. Classification (GTDB taxonomy): domain Bacteria; phylum Bacteroidota; class Ignavibacteria; order Ignavibacteriales; family Melioribacteraceae; genus Fen-1258. The sequence continues at coordinate 1,509 of JAKAMT010000100.1, forward strand.
ATAGCAAGTGCAGACATCAGATGCACGCCGGTGGAAAGTCCGATCAGATAAAAAATAAAGATTATATATTTTTCGCTCGAGGGATCATCGGCTTTTTCATTCCATACTACCATAAGCCAGATAACGAACGCGATGAAAAATGTTGAGTTTGCGTATACTTCAGATTCAACCCCGTTAAACCAGACTGTGTCGCAGAAGGCGAAAGAAAGTGCGCCGATGGCGGCGGAGATATAGACCGAGGCACCTTCGAATAAATTTGTGAATTCTTTCTTTGTATACTGCTGAATTACTTTAACAGCAATTAAATACAAGAAAAGAACCGAGAAGGCGGTTGAAAAAACCGAGATCATATTCATCCTGAATCCGATGCTCTGTGCGAACGGAATCATTGTCAGAATTCTCCCAACCATCAGAAAGAAGGGCGTTCCGGGCGGATGTGGCACTTGCATTAAGTATGCAGAGGCCGTAAACTCTCCGCAATCCCAGAATGAGAGTCCCGGTTGAACCGTTGCAAGATAAACCCACGCCGTGATAATGAATACTAAAAATCCTACTAGTCTGTGCAAAACTTTATTGTTCATTTGTTCACCAAAAAATTGAATTATGAAGATTGTTCTTCGGAATTGATTTGAGGAGACTGACTGAAGTACTGGTCGTAATTTTTCTTTTCTCTGTTAACGTGATATTTATTGTATAATTCTTTTATTTTTTTCATGGATAATTTGTCTAAATCCTCGTCGTCTTTATGGCGCTGAAGAAGAATTTTATACTCAAACAGCTCTCTTTCTTCGAATTTGCGCTCGTAACGCTTCAAAATATCGAAATAGTTCCTCTGTTCGTGTGAACTCATTGATTTTCTTGAGCTATTTTCATTTTTGACAGATGAAATTAATCAAAAAATAATTCACAAAAAAACTATATTTGGGCCACTAAGAAACTATAAAGAATTTATTTCATGCAGGTTTACAAACAATACACTCCTATTGTTTCTATAATAATGCCTACTTTCAACAGGGCCGGCTATCTCAAACGATCCATCGGTTCGGTTCTCAAACAGACATTTAAAGATTGGGAGCTGATAATTGTGGATGACGGAAGCTCGGATAAGACTTTTGAAATTGTTGACGGATACATAAAGCAATACGAGATGATCCGTTACATAAAGCATTCAAACAGACGTACTCCTCTCTCTACAAATGCAGGAATGATGGCGGCATGCGGCACCTTTCTTGCCTTTATAGGAAGCGACGATGAATGGAAACCGGAATTCCTGAGCCAGCGGGTGGAATTCATGAAATCAAATCCGGATCTGGATTTTATTCACGGAGGCGTGGAAATTATAGGAGATCCTTACGTAAAGGATAAAAATGATCTCACTAAATTTATTCACTTAGACCAGTGTGTGATAGGCGGAACTTTTTTTGGCAAGAGAGAAGTGTTTTTTGAACTCGACGGCTTTAAGGATCTGAGTTACAGCGATGACTCCGATTTTTTTGAAAGAGCCGAAAAGAAATTTAAGGTGGCAAAAGTGGATTATCCCACTTACGTCTACTACCGCGACACTCCTGACAGCATCTGTTCAACAATTACCGATTAACCGAATATGAATATTCTCTTAACCTTATCCCAGCTTGAAGTTACCGGCGCCGAAGTGTACAATGTTTCTATCGCCGAGAAATTGATTGAACGGGGACACAAAGTTTTTATCGTATCTGATACTCTTACAAAAAAAACTTCAGCCGTTTATTTTAAAATGCCGCTAGCCAAACGGACTATACCGTACAGAATTAAAAATACAGTTTCGCTTTTTAAATTTATAAAGAAGAACGACATTCATATTGTCTGCGCGCATTCGAGAGCAAGCGCCTGGGTCTCTAATCTGGCATGCCGTTTTGCAAATGTGCCGCTGATAGTGTTTATTCACGGCAGGCAGGCAACTTTTTTGTCAAGAAGGCTCTTCCACGGATTCGGATTCTATACAATCGCAATCTGCGAGAAACTTGCTGATCAGCTGATCGATGTTTTTAAAGTGAGTAAGGATAAAGTAGAAGTGATAAGAAACGGATTTGATATTCCGGAGATAAGTACGAAGCTTAATTCGAAAACAAAAACAATTGCATTTATTACGCGGCTTTCGGGGCCTAAAAAAGATTTGGCTTATAAATTTCTGGAATTTATTTCTGCAGATAAAAATCTTTCGGATCGGGAGAATATCAAATTTAAAATTATCGGCGGGCAGACAATTCCGGCAGAATTTGAAAAATTTAAAAGCAAATTTGAGTTTACGGGCTATATCGAAAATCTTCCGGAAGAAATTGATAAGGCCGACCTGATCATCGGAAGCGGAAGAGTGGCTATTGAAGCGGCGCTTCACAAAAAACCGCTTGTGGCGATGGGAGAAGCCTGCACAATTGGCCTGGTTACAAAGGATAATCTCCAGTTCGCATTGGAAACCAACTTCGGCGATATGAATGTGAATGAAAAGGAGTTCGACTTTGCCAAAATTTTGTCAGATATAAAAAATGGACTCGAGATAAAAGAATGCGACGGCGAAGTTTATGAAAGAGTTTCGCGCGAATGCAGTTTAGAGAATATTGTAAACAGGCTGGAATATATCTTCCAGAGTGTTCGCGTGAGGTTTTATATGAATGAAATTCCGATAATATATTATCATAGAGTAGCCAAGAATCTGAATGACGCGGGGAAGCATGGAATCTATGTGACGGAAAAACAGTTCGAAAGTCATCTTAAATTTTTAAAGGAGAACGGATTTAAAACCGTATCATTTGACGAAGCGCTGAAAATTAAAAAATATGGAACGCCGGGGAAATATATCATTATAACATTCGACGACGGTTATGAGGATAACTACACGCTCGCATTCCCGCTCCTTAAAAAATACGGATTTACCGCAATGATATTTCTAGTGGCAAATCTTAAATCGAATGAGTGGGATAGAAAGAGCGGCGAGCCGGAACTTAAGATGCTGAATAAGCAGCAGATTCTAGAAATGAAAAATTACGGCATCGAATTCGGTTCCCATACTCTTAATCATGCGGATCTTAACGGTGTGGAGTATAATACAGCCCAAATGGAAATTTCGGATTCAAAAAAGAAATTGGAGAGTGATTTGGGAATAGATGTTTCCACATTCGCTTTTCCTTATGGAAATTGCAATGAATATGTGAAAAAAATTGGCAAGGAAGCCGGCTACAAATATCTGTTTGCGACCGACAATGCTCCGTTAGGTCTGCATGAAGATCTGAATCAGATAAGGAGAATAGGAATTTTCCCAAATACGACGGTCCGAGGACTTGCGAGAAAAGTAAAAGGTAATTACACTTTTAAAAGAGAAAAAAATAATTCCGCTTATTTGCGAATTCCGCGCTGAGTTTTATATAATTGCACTCTATCTTTCCAAAAGGCTATATGTTTTCTAAAAAAATAAAAATCTCGATTGCAAAAATTTTATTTTCTTTAACAATTATTTCAAGTTCGGCTATTTCGGCTCAAACAAATCCGTACGCGGCGGATACGCTTTCACAAAATAGAATTAATGAAGATGATTCCACTTCATCCGGGCAGATGGAATTTCGCAAGATGCCCAAATGGCATGAGATGATAACAAACATACCGACCGACTGGTCAAGATTTTTTAATGTGACTTTCCGGGAGAATAAAATTCCTCTCTATGTTACCGTAAGCGCGTTAACCGCAGCTACAATTGTTACAGATCAGCAGTCGTGGCGGATAACAAGAAGAAACCATGATGCTAATCCGTTTGCCACAAAGTTTGATGAATTCTGGACGGAATTCGGCGATGGGAGAACCCAATTCGGTTTAGCGGCGGCATTCGGCATCTACGGATTGGTTACCGATGATGCGCGTGCAGTGCGTACCGCAAGCCAGATAGTTCAGACCGTTCTAGCTGCGGGAAGTGTAGTGCAGGTCTTGAAACATGTTACCGGAAGGCAAACTCCAAATACCGCATCCTCACCCACCGGCAACTGGGTTTTCTTCCCGAATCAGATCGATTATGCCAAGCGTGTTTCGAATTATGATGCCTTTCCTTCAGGGCATGTAACCACAACACTGGCAACTGTAATAGTGATTGCAGAAAATTATCCTGAAGCATGGTGGATACGTCCGGTGGGTTACGCGGCAACCGCAATGCTGGCGTACGGAATGGTGGGAACAGGAATTCACTGGTACAGCGATTATCCGCTTGCAGTGGCGCTTGGATATACTTTCGGCATGATTGCAGCACATCCGGAAAAAATTCCGGATGCCATCGCGGGAACCAAAAAGTTAAATATTATGCCTATGCTGGTTGAAAATGGATTTGGCGTTTCTATCGGATATTCGTTCTAGAAATTTATCGAGGTCAAATATTATATTTTTCGATTATCTCTTCCGGAATTCTTGTAGGTCTTCCGCTCGCGGTTGAAATAAGTACATAATCAGAATGCCCTTCTGCTGCCACTTTGTTCGTTTCTTTTTTCACAATCCAAAAATTAACTTTTACATGTGCGCCTTCGAACGAATTCACCTGAGTGCGCACAACAATTTTGTCTCCCAGTTTTATTTCGCGCAGAAAATCTATGCATGTGCTGGAGGCCACCCAGGTGTAACCCTTTTGCACGAACTCTTCCATCGGCACTTTATAATCTTTTTTCATCTGATCATATCGCGCCATCAAAAGATAATCCAGATACTTTGAATTATGGACATGATTATTCATGTCGATGTCGTCCGGCCGAACGGTAATTTCGGTTTCGAATACTGAATAATCCGGGTTCGGTTTTAATGCCACTTAAACTGTTCTCTCTTTTTCGTAAAAGTAGAAAAGAAAAAGAGAAACAGATAAACCGACTGTCAACTGAAGCATAAAAGGCGTGGAAACTAAGTCGGACGCAATAATTCCCGTGCTTATCAGAATGAACTTGACCGAATAATAGAATGATTTGCTGAGAAAAATGCTGATTGCGGCCGGAAGAAATGAATTCTTGAAAAATTTAAGAAGGAAGTAAAACAAAAATACATTAAGCGCCATCTCCGAAGTGATGAGCAGTGATTTTGCGAAAACCGGGTGTGCCGAAATTATGAAAGAGAAAACAGGGAGCGCTATTGTAAGCAGATAAACATTTTTTCTTGATGTATAAACAATGCTTAGAAGAAGTATAATTCTCATCGGTTCCAAAAGATAAAATGGAATTGCCGTCAAATGGGAAAGACCCGGTATAAAAGTGATAACGCCAAACGCCAAAAGATCATAAACTACGGTTTTATAATTTTTTTTCTCGATTGCTGTTTGTAAAAGTGGCATCGTTCATCTCCAAAATTTTCTTGAATCCAAAATAACATATTGATATGTTTCCGCAAAATAAAAACGACTACTCCGGAGTATCGATGAATAGAAGAAATTTTCTGAAGGCCGGACTGCTGACAGGCGCGTCTTTATCCCTGCCGGGAGTTTATGGAAATTATTTTGCAAAAAGCAGCAGCACACTTGCAGAAAATTTTGACATGGTGGCTGTAAAAAACGGCGAGCCGGAAGTGATGTTCGACCGCGGCATTGAACAGCTCGGTGGAATAAAAACTTTTGTTAAGAAAAATCAGAAAGTGCTTATCAAACCGAATATAGGCTGGGACGTTATTCCCGAAAGAGGAGGAAATACGCATCCCAAATTGGTGAAACGGATTGTTGAACACTGCTATCAGGCGGGAGCGAAGGATGTTTATGTGTTCGATCATACATGCGACGACTGGAGAAGAAGCTATGCCAGCAGCGGGATTGAAAAAGCTGTAAAAGAAGCCGGAGGAAAAATTGTAAGCGGGGACAGCGAAGGCTACTATCAAAGCGTCACTATCAACGGCGCTAAAGTATTATCCAAAGCAAAAGTCCACGAACTAGTTCTCGACTCCGACGTATTTATAAATGTTCCTATTCTCAAAAGCCATTCTTCAACGCGTCTCACGGTTACAATGAAAAATATGATGGGGGCGGTTTGGGATAGAGGCTACTGGCATCAGAACAATCTTCATCAGTGCATAGCGGATTATGCTTTGTTTAAAAAGAAACCGAATCTTAACGTGGTTGACGCTTATTACGTATTAAAGCAGAACGGACCGAGAGGAGTCTCAAAGAACGATGTTGCAGTAATGAAATCGATGATCATTACCACCGATATGGTCGCGGCAGATTCAGCCGCCGCAAAATTATTCGGAGTTGAACCGGATTCGATTTCTTATATAAAAATTGCGGATTCAATGGGAGCCGGTAAAAAGGATCTGAGCGCGTTAAACATAAAAAGACTTATACTGTAATTAAATGAACGGCTCTCTCCTCCGAAAAATCAGAATCATTGTGTCGCTGCTTTTTTTGTCGGCTACTACTCTTTTGTTTGTAGACATTTACTCTTCTGTTCCGGTCTCAGTGTCGAACAAAATTCTTTTCCTTCAGTTTGTGCCTTCTGTTTTAAAGTTCATAACAGCGATTTCTCTAACTGCCGCCGGATTTATAATAATATTAGTGCTAACAATTTTATTCGGAAGAATTTACTGTTCCACGATTTGCCCGCTTGGAATTCTGCAGGATATAGTCAACTGGATTTCAAATAAATTCCGCAGAAAGAAAAGGGGAAAATTCAATTTCCTGAGGGAACAGAAAGTATTAAGAATGGTGTTGTTTATCATTCCCATTCTTTTTTTCGTTTTCGGATCGGCGCTCTTGCTGAACTTTCTAGATCCTTACAGTATTTACGGAAAAATCGCCGTGAATTTATTCCGCCCCGTCGTAGCAGGCTCAAATAATCTTGCGGCATTCATTTTTGAAAAATTTAAAATATATGCGGTGTATCCGTTTGCCCTTAAAGGATATTCATTAATACCATTCCTGATTACTGCCATTTTCTTCTTGATCGTAATAGTAATGTCGTGGATTAAAGGAAGATTATATTGTAATACAATATGCCCGGTTGGTACTCTTCTCGGCTACATATCAAAAATATCTTTAGTGAAGATCAGAATTAATGAAGAAGAATGCTTAAGCTGCGGCATCTGCGCAAAGGAATGCAAATCGAGCTGCATTGATACGGATAATAAAACTGTCGATACAAGCAGGTGCGTAGTTTGTTTCGACTGCATCCCGTCCTGTCCAACCGAGGGAATAACTTTCTCGAATTCATGGGATGATCTTTTCAAAGTGAACGGGAAAAAGGATGAAGAGCCGGACAGATCGAAGAGAAATTTTTTAACCTCCGCTTCTGTTTACATTTTGTCCCTCTCCTCATTGGCTGCGCAGGTTCAGAAAAAAATTGTTGTCACAAAGCCGAGCACCAAACCTGTTTTCAGAAATGTTGCGGTGTCTCCCCCCGGCTCGTTCAGCGTGGAAAGATTCAATGCAAAATGCACCGCCTGTCATTTATGCGTGAATGCGTGCCCCACTCAAGTGCTTCAGCCCTCATTTCTTGAATATGGATTTCTGGGCATGCTTCAGCCCCGAATGGACAACATTACAGGTTTCTGCAATTTCGAATGCAAAGCCTGCGGAGATGTTTGCCCTACCGGCGCTATTCTGCCTTCGGAACTCGAAAAGAAAAAACTTATTCAGATCGGAAAGGCCAAATTCGTAAAAGAGAACTGCATTGTTAATACACAAAAAACCGACTGCGGGGCGTGCAGCGAACACTGTCCAACAAAAGCAGTTCACATGATACCGTTCGAAAATAATTTGGTTATACCTGAAGTGAGAGATGATTACTGCATCGGATGCGGAGCGTGTGAATATGCATGTCCCACCAAGCCGTATAAAGCCATCTATGTGGAGGGGAATAAAGTACATCTGACAGCCAAGAAAAATCTGGAATTGAAAAAGCAGGAAGAAGTTAACACAAAAGAGGATTTCCCTTTCTAAAGCATCGACTAATATTAAAGGAAAAAAGTTGGAGTTTGATTTACATACAAAAGATAAATTTGCTGCATTAAGAATAGCCGATTACAGAAGATTTATTGCCGCAAGATTTTTTTTTACAATAGCGACCCAGATGCAGTATGTGATCGTAGGCTGGCAGATCTATCAGCTTACACATGATGCCTTATCTCTCGGCCTCACCGGAATTTTTGAAGCTGTGCCTTTCATAGGCCTTGCGCTTTTTGCTGGACATGTGGCAGACCGGGTGGACAGGAAATTGATAATTATTCTTTCCGTGTCGGTATATGTCATCTGCGCCATCATACTACTGCTGATATCGACGCAGTTTCACTCGCTTCTCACAATGTACGGTTCGTTCCCGATCTATATAATAATTTTTGTAACGGGTTTGGCAAGAGGATTTCTTTCGCCTGCGCAGAGTGCATTTTCTGCGCAGATAGTACCAAGAGAACTTTTCGGAAATGCTTCAACCTGGAACAGCACTATCTGGCAGACCGGCGCAATCTCGGGCCCGGCGATTGGCGGATTGATTTAC
>JAKAMT010000101.1 GCA_021812705.1 Bacteroidota bacterium
CCGGGAAGCCGTGTGGAAGATAATCTCGCCTGTATGACTGTTACTATTCTCATCTATAATTAAACTTCTCTTGAAATTCATTTAAACTTGATTGCGGAAATTCGGCAAGATGTTTTCCAACCGCCGCAATTCTTTCTGCCGATGTGCCGCCGTTCTGAATCGGAAGAAGTTTTTTCAATTCTTCCGTATTGTAGTAAGAATGAACCTCCTTGCCCAGGAGAAGACCTATATAAACGGTGGAGGAATATTTTGTTATTAGAGTGTCGCAGTTGGCAATCATGTGATTTGTGTTTCCCGCAGAGAGCACAATCGCTCCGGGCGCAAAATCATTCACTTCCTTTGTGGCTCTGGCAATATTTTCATTCGGATGCAGTTTGAATATTATCTGTTTTCCGTCCGCGATTTTAACGCATTCCTTTATGAATTTTATTCTGTTCTCCATCTTGTAAGTTTCTCTGGCATCCGAAGTGCAAACCAGCACGAAATTTTTATGGGGGAAATCATTCACGAGAAACCGGGCGGCGTTGTCAAAATTAGGTATTCCGGTGACTATTATTTTTTCCCCGTCGGCTCCTTTGCGTATAAAAAAATCTTTGTAGCCGTATGAGGCCACGCAGAACAATGTGTAAAGATTTGATGTTCCCATTGTTGATGTGCTGGCAAGCCACCGCGGCAGTCTAAGATATTTTACAATGTAAAAAATAAAATTTTCCGGATCGGTCATTCCTTCCTGCACGAGAATGACTTTTTTACCCCGTATATTCTTGGGCATTATCAAATCTGCGCATGTATAAATCAAATCGTATTCGTTCTTCACTCCGCGGTAATCCATGTTCAGATTATTGCCGCGTATATATTCTTCCGTCCTTTGCCTGAACTGCCCGTTGAGAATTGAAAATTTAACATAACCCCGCTTAACCCAGAAATGAACAAAACCGTCTGTATAATAGGGTGTGAAGTAGCAGTCGTAATCCGACAGGTGACGCGAGATCTGATGCATCATTGTAGTCTGATTGATAGAGCCGCAAATGAAGAGTACTTTTTTTCTGTTCATCTCTCACAAATTAAATTCTACTTCAAATTTAGTTATTTCTTCTTTAAGATGAATAGAAGAGGAACAATACTGGCGGAGCTTACTAAATGAAAACATTTAATTGTATTTGAATTTCGTATATAAATTAATGTACAGAGCTTGCAAAAAATTGTTATGGATGGGAATTAATCTTAATTTCCAAACGCGAAACTAAACTTAATAAGAGGATGAATTGGGAAACAGCGAACCGGTACTGATGATTTACGGCGCGAACGGATATTCTGCCGGATTAATAATTGAAGAGCACATAAAATTAAATATTCATCCTCTCCTTGCCGGAAGAAATGAAGAAGGAATAAGAGCTCTTGCGGGCAGACACGGATTGGAATACAAGGTATTCGATCTCTTGGATGAATCGGTTATAGAAAATTCGCTCGAAGGAGTTCACACGCTTTTAAATTGCGCCGGTCCATTTAAGTACACCGCAAAAGAATTGATGGAAGCCTGCCTGAAAATGAAAGTGAATTATCTGGATATAACCGGTGAAATGCCGGTAATGCATATGGCGTTCTCTTTGGGCCGCAAGGCAAAGGAGAGAGGAATAGTTCTGATGCCGGGTGTCGGTTTCGACATAATTCCTTCCGACTGTCTGGCTAAACGGCTCAGCGAAAAGATGCCGGATGCCGTTCACCTATCACTCGGATTCATGAATAAGAGGGGTAAAATATCAAGAGGGACTTTGCTCACCACTCTGGAATTTCTGGGCGGCACGGGGAAAATTAGAAGAGAAGGGAAGGTAATAGATTCAAAGATCGGAGAGTATAAAATATCTTTTAAAAGAGACGGCTTTTCGTTCAGCGGAATTTCGATTCCGTGGGGAGATGTGTATTCATCTTTCCATTCTACCGGAATACCTGACTCGGAAGTTTATCTTTCCCTGCCGGAATGGATAATCAGATTAAGTCCGGTTCTCCTTTTAACGCTGAAGTTTTTAAAATTTGGCGGCATAAAGAAAATTGTATCGGATTACATCTCAAAAAATGTAACCGGGCCGAACGAACGAGAAAGAAGATCTGCAGAAACTATTATTTGGGGACGTGTGGAATCGCGCGACGGAAAAATTTATGAAGAGGCGTACAAAGTTATGGAAGGGTATGATTTAACAGGTTTGGGTGCAGCGTTATCCTCTCAAAAAATTTTGAATAACGCAATTTTGCCAGGGACTTATACTCCCTCGATGGCGTTTGGGAGCGGATTTTTGGAAAGATTTATAAAGGAAAAAATTTTTTAACCGGCAGCATTTTATATATGCAGGCTTCGAAAATTATTTTACCGATTCGCCCTCTTTATATTCCACAACGTTTTTCACATTACCCGATTCGTCGTAAGAGATGCACTTGCCGTCGAGCAGATTGTTTTTGTAAATGAGCAGATCGGAGACGGTTCCGTTGGCGTTATATATTTTTGCGATTCCTTCTTTCAATCCGTCCCTGTAAGTTTCCTCAGAAAAAAGTCGGCCGTTCCTGGAAAATATTTTGACCGTTCCGTTGAGCAGATCGTTCCTGTAGAACTGTTCCGACTCCAATTCTCCGGTCGGATAAAAAGTTTTCGCCTCGCCGTTTTTAATTCCCCCCGAATAATTTTCCTCCGCAATTTTAATACCTTCTACGCTGAATCTGGTAATCGATCCTGCTTTCTTCCCGTTCGAAAAATTTGCAAGTTCGGAGAGCGTTCCGCCGTCATTGTAAAATTTAGCAGGTCCTGACGGAATGCCGGAGACAAAATTAATTTCGGATTTGATAAATCCTGACTGATAATATTCTTTAATCAGTCCCTCCAATTTTCCCTCTTTAAAATTCACTTTTCTGCGGAGAGTTCCTTCATCCCAGTACTCGTCAAAATTTTCTTCCACTTTGCTTACTTTGCTTCCGTAATCGAACCGTTCCCGCTTGATGATCTGCCCGTCTGAATATGTATCGATAACTTTTATCTTTCCGTCCGGGTAGTAGAAATATGAAATGCCATCCAGTTTGTCGTTCCTGTATTTTGCTTCTAAGGCAAGCGTGCCGTATTCGGAATATACTTTGCTCACACCTTCCAGTTTATCATTGACATAATTCCGTTCTACTTCAACTTTCCCGTTTTCAAAAAATATTTTTGACACTCCGTTTAATTTGCCGCCGGCGTAATTCCAGATCGCCTGAAGTTTGCCGCTTTTATAGTAAGTCTGGCTCGGACCTTCCTGAATATTGTGCAGATAGACCGGCTCCGCCCACAATTCGCCCGATTCATAATACCATTTTGATTTTCCTTCAAGCATGCCGTTTTTGTAGTACCATTCCATGCTTTTGGTGCCGTCTTCAAAATACCAGTTGCTAACGCCTTCCTCTTTGCCGTTTTCAAAATTCCATTCCTTCCAGAGTTTGCCGCTTTCATAGTATTCCTTGTAGCTTCCGCTGCGCAGGCCGTTCAGATAAGCGCCTTCCGACTTCAGTTTACCGTTCGGATAAAATTCTTTTTTGATTTCCGTCTGCGCGGCGATACCGGAAAAGGAGATTAAACCGGCCAGAAGAATAATTGTATGAATATGTTTTAGTCTCAATGAATGCTTCTTTTTATTGAGTGTGAAGTTAAAAACAAAAATATTAATGTGAAATGGATAATAGTTGATTAAATTATAGTCAAGATTAGGAGAGTTTATGTTTACGGCAAATGTGAAAGTATATTTTTACGATGCGGACCCCGCAGGAATAATTTTTTACGCGAGCCTTTTCAAATTTGTCCATGCCGCATACGAAGATTTTATGAGAAGCCTCCATACGGAGCGCGATTATTTTTTTGACAAGGATTACATCCTCCCGATCATTCATGCCGAAGCCGATTACGTGAGACCTATAAAAGTGGGGGATGAACTTCAGGTGGAGGTGGGAGTAAGTCTTTTAAAAAATTCCTCTTTCGAATTGAATTATAAATTTTACAAAGAAGACAAGCAGTTTACGGCGATAGCAAAAACAGTACACGTGTGCGTAAAAAAAGAGGAATTTAAAAAGATTGAACTGCCGAAAGAGTTTTACGACAAGATGAAGGCTAATCTGATTTAAGCGCGCTAAGAAGCTTTGCCCGGTTGATCTTTCCCATTTCGTTTTTAGGAATGCTCTCTACAACAAAGAATTTTTTAGGTATCTTGAATGCACCCAGTTTACTCCTCAAGAATGTTTTCAACTCCTCTTCCATAAAATTATCTGCCACAATAGCCGCGCAGACAATTTGGCCCCAAACAGTATCCTGCAGCGGAAAAACAAACGCATCTTTAATTCCGGCAAACTGTTTTATTGCCTCTTCAACTTCTAGTGCGCTTACATTTTCTCCGCCGGTTATAATTATATCCTCTCTTCTCGATTCAACAAACAAATATTCGCCGGAATCTATTCTTCCATAATCTCCCGTCCTGAACCAGCCGTCTTTTACTTTTTCCTCTGTTGCAATTCGGTCGTTGAAATATTCTTTAAATAATGAAGCGGAAGAAACATAAATCTCTTCATCAATGATTTTAATCCTGTTCCGGCCGATAACTTTACCGGATGAACCTGGTTGTGTTTTAAGATCCGCCGGATGAAGCGCAGTTGCCATGGAACATGTCTCCGTCGATCCGTAGACTTTTACAACCGGCAGACCCAGTTCGGCTGATTTTATGGAGACCGATTCCGAGGAAGGACCGCCTCCTAAATAAATAATTTTTAAGCTCTTGTTGAAATTCTGATTTTCGTTCAGCATTCGCTGAAGCATTGTGGGGACTAATGAAATGTGAGTCGGCGAAAAATATCCAATTGTGTCTTTTATCCCTTCATAGTTCTGTTCATCGGGAAAAATCACAGATGAGCCGGTAATCAACGCGCGTACGAGAATCATAAATCCGCCGATATGATAAAACGGAAGGGAAGCCAGCCATCTGTCATTACTGCTCAATTCTGAAAATGAATCCGTCGCTATTACGCTTTCTAAAAGTGATTTGAAAGTATGAACAACCCCCTTTGCCTCTCCTGTGCTTCCGGAGGTGAACATTATCAGTGCATTATCTGAAAGATTTATCTCCGCGGAATAGATGCTTGTAAACAGTGCCGGATCAAAATTCTCGTCTATCTTTGAAGATTCGTCCAATATTGAGAATGAAATATTTTTGATGACTCGTGTGGAAGAAAATTTCGGAGAGCCCGGTCCGGCAAGAATAAATTCAGCATCGATCCGGCTGAGCTGTTTTTCAATCTCCTCATTTGTCAGTTTAGGATTAATAGGAACCGGAACGGCGCCCAGAAACCAGAGCGCATTTACAGCTATAAAAAAATCGGAGGCACGGTTTGTAAGGATTGCAACGCGGGAATTTTTTTTGATTCCCGATTTAGAAAATTTATCAGCCGCTTTAATAGCTAGAACAGCCAGCCGTTCATACAAAACGGTTTTCTCTTTTGAAATAAAAGCCGTCCTGCCTGGATTAAGATTGTACTGCTCGATGAGCCAATATTGTTTATTGCTTATTGAGATCATACCTGCGCCAGATTAAAATTAGGCGGGTAATTAATTAAATCAAATTCTATTCGGCCGGAAGAAACCGGAAATGGATCGGTGCAGAGATTGTTTTCAAACAGACCGGTTGTGTCCAAACCGTGCGCGAGTGAATGATTCACTGAAGCTGCTAAAAGCACAAGTGCGCTTTTGCCCACCGCACTTTCGAAAGAAGAAGAAATTATAATTTTCTTATTCTTCTCTTCAGCCTTTTTTATCAGATCCAAAGTGCGCAGAACGCCTCCCAGCACCATAGGTTTTAAAACGATGTACTCTGCGTTGCACCCGTCTATTATTTCTTCCGCATTGTCAAAAGAGATTAGAGATTCATCCAGGGCTATAGGGATTGGAGATTCTTCTATAAGTCTGAAGTTGCTGCAAACATGTTCGCACGGTTCTTCCGCGTATTCAATATTAAATGACGCAAGGTTCTTAAGATACTCCAGAGCCTCATCCGCGCTCCATGCGCGGTTGGCATCCAACCGTATTATAATTTTATCTCCGAATTCATTTCGTATCTTCTCTATCAGAATAAAATCGTCGTAAACATTTTCTCTGCCGACTTTAATTTTGAAAACGGAAAAACCGTCTTCGATTTTATTGCGGATGTTTTTCAGAACCGCTTCGGCAGAATCGATGCCCGAGACCGCGTTAACAGGAATTGTTTTTGCCGGTTGAATTCCTTGCCCGGTTTTAATATCTCCATCCCTCATCAAAAGAAGATTAACAAAAGCCTGTTCCGCGGCAAAACGGAGTGAGGGGAGCATCGGAATTTCTCTCAATGCAGTATCGACTGTCCCCAAATTATTTTCAAACTTAATTCCGACAAGTGAACTTTTCAATTCAATTAAATTCTTTTCAGCATCCTCAAGCGATTCCGCACTGAAACCCGGCAGCGGAGAGCATTCACCGAAAGAGCTGTTGTTTAATTCGTCCGTGAGAGAAATAATAAATCCGGTTCTAGAGTCTATTCTTTTTGAAGAGGTAAAAAAAGGTTTTTTTAATTTGAGGGAGAAGGGAAAATATTTAAATCCGTCAATGATCATAATAAAATTCCGACGGCAAAAAGCAATCCGTATAACGCCGAAAGTTTTGCGGTCAGTTCCAATGTTTTATTCAATTCGCTCCCCTTTAACGTGAAGATCATTCTTATCAGTTTGAAGGAGAGGGGAAGGCTCAACAGCGGAAGAAAAACAAAAATCTCTTTTTTAAATGTGAAATAGACGACAAATAATATTACGTAGGAGATGATCATGAAGAAAAGATATTGAAAACGCCCGAATTTTTCCCCGAAAATAACTATGAGAGTTCGCTTGCCGTTCGAGCTGTCTTCTTCTCTGTCTCTGTAGTTGTTAACAACCAAAATATTTGTTATCAGAGCCCCGACTGGAATTGATGCCCAGAATGCCATTGCAGTTATTTCATTAGCCTGCACATAATAGGTGCCGATTGTTCCAATGAATCCGAAAAAAATAAAAACTGCTATGTCGCCCAGTCCGTTATAAGCCAAAGGAAACGGTCCGGCCGTGTATGCAATGCCCGCAAGTATGGAGAGAACTCCTATCATCAGAACAAGCCAGCCGCCTATGCTGATTAAATAAAGTCCGAGTAGAAAACTTAGACCGAAAGAAAAGTAGATTCCGAATTTCATTTCGTTCACAGAAAGAAGTCCTGAAACAGCGGCGCGCACCGGACCTAACCGGTCGGCTTTATCCGTGCCGCGCAGAAAATCGAAAAGATCATTTACAAAATTTGTTCCTATCTGAATTAAGAGTGAACAGAGCAATGCGACGAGAGCCGCCAGCGGTTTAAATTTTGAATCGTGAATTGTAATGGCTGTTCCCACTATCACAGGTGCGACTGCCGCAGCGAGTGTTCTTGGGCGGCTTGCAAGGATCCAGGCCTGTATCTTTGAGATCGAGTTAGTTTGAGCAGGAATCATTTTAGTTTTCCAAAAGTAAATTAGATTAAGAGGAAGAATGAAATTTCCCGTTCCGGATAAATTTGATTAAGGAACGCGCGGAAATTTTTTGAAATCCGGCTTCCGTTTTTCATTGTAGGCGTTTTTGCCTTCCTGCGCTTCTTCGCTCATATAATAGAGAAGCGTCGCATTGCCGGATAATTCCTGAATTCCTGCCTGTCCATCCAATTCCGCATTGAATGCCGATTTAAGCAAACGGAGTGCAAGCGGACTCATTTCCAAAATCTCTTTAGCCCACTGAACACCTTCTGCCTCGAGCTGATCTACCGGCACTACTTTATTCACAAGTCCCATCGCAAGAGCTTCCTGCGCATTATACTGCCGGCACAGATACCAGATCTCGCGCGCTTTCTTCTGCCCGACAATTCTTGCCAGATAGCTGGCGCCGAATCCGCCGTCGAAGCTCCCCACCTTGGGACCGGTCTGGCCGAAAATTGCATTCTCTGCCGCGATTGAAAGATCGCAGACTACATGAAGAACATGTCCGCCGCCGATTGCGTATCCCGCCACCAAAGCAATTACAGGCTTGGGAATGCTGCGGATCTGTTTCTGCACATCGAGAATATTCAAACGGGGCACGCCGTCTTTGCCTACATAACCTTTACTGCCGCGTATCGACTGATCGCCGCCGGAACAGAAAGCGTACTTTCCGTCTTTCGCGGGTCCCTTTCCGGTCAGCAGAATTACTCCGATGCTCGAGTCCTCGCGGGCGTCTGCAAATGCGTCGTAAAGTTCAAGCGTGGTTTCAGGCCGGAACGCGTTTCTTTTATCAGGACGGTTGATGGTGATCTTTGCGATTCCATCCATCTTTTCGTAGATGATATCTTTATATTCTTTGGCGGTCTTCCAATTGAAGCTCATAGATGTCCTACACAGTTGTCAGAAATTCGGATACTAATTTAGTAAAAACCTCAGGTTTTTCTAAGTGAACATTATGGCCGCAATCCGGTATGGAACTGTGAAGAGCGTTGGGGAATTTTATTTTCATTAATTTATTTATGTCGGTGTACTTTTTGTCATTTTCCCCTGAAATAAGAAGGACGGGAAAATTTAAAGAAGAAATTTTTTCCCAATAGCTCATCATCAGTCCGGTGCTGAAATTCATAAGCGAATTTGACAAACCGGTTACATTGTTTTTAAGTCTTTTCTTCTTCATCGCCAAAAAATCGGGGAGGTTTTTTAATGATTCAAACAAAGGAGTATCGAACCAGAAATCGAGAAACGACTCAACCCCTTCGTTTTTTATTTTTTCAGCCAGAAGATAGTCCAGTTCCACTCTCTCTTTTTTTGAGCAGATATCCTGGATGCCTGCAGTTGCGCTTTCCAGAACGGAAGCTTTAATGCGGTGCGGATGAGTTAAACTGTATGAAAGCGCAACGCGTCCTCCCATCGAGTAGCCGACAATTATTATATTGTTGAGACCGAGCTGTGTAAAAATAGAGTCCAGCTGGCGCACAATTGAGGTGCAGGTATAATAAGATGGATTGGCGGGAGAATCGGTTTCACCATGGCCGATCAGATCGACAGCAACCGGATAAAACTTCGACGGAAGTTTATTAAATATGAACTGCCAGTCCTCCGCCGCGCCTGTAAAACCATGAAGAAATATTACCGGGATTTTGGTTTGATCGTAGTTAGATTCGTCCAGCAGAAGATTGAATTCGATATCTTCAACTTTTAGTTTCATTGATGAATCTTACAACCCGTTTTGAAACAGCGTTCCAATATTTATTCCGCTGCAGTTTAGATTTCTTTGCGTCGGTCCGGATCTCGAGGACAGAAAGGTGCCTATTCCCAGAAGACAATATGACTTTTTCTTTTAAATTTTTCCAGCTATTTATTTTAAAATATTTGCCGCCATAGGCTTTTACGACCTTTTCGAAGTCCAAATTGAGGGGAGTGGAAAAATTTTCTGTAAATCCGTCCCGGTATGAGGAGATCGGAAGGGATTCAAAGATGCCGCCTCCCGAATTATTTATAAGAATGATTGTAATTGGGATTTTAAATTTTACGGAGTTCAGAAGTCCGTTGAGATCGTGATAAAATGCCAGGTCTCCGATAATTAAAAAAGTTTTTTCTTTGGATCGGGCGGCGATTCCGATTGCGGTGGAATTGATGCCGTCTATGCCGCTTGCCCCTCTGTTGCAGAATAGTTTTATCTTTTTCCGGTTAGCCGAGACAAAAAAATCGGTGTCCCGTATGGGCATTGAATTCGAGACAAAA
>JAKAMT010000102.1 GCA_021812705.1 Bacteroidota bacterium
AAGCGCCGCATAATATTTTGCTCAAAGATTCTTCGATAACCTTGTAATTAAATTTGTCTATATAAATTTCATCGTAGGACGGCAAAAAAAGATAATCGGCATCAAGACTGTTCAACAGCGCCAGGTCTTCTTCAAATGTAACGGGATAATTTTTCAAGTCGTCCGGGTCGTTAAATTGAGTAGGATTTAAGAAAATGCTTGCGATTGTAATATCATTTTCGGCGGTGGATTTTTTTATGAGTGATGCGTGGCCTTCATGCAGCGCCCCCATTGTTGGCACAAATCCAACTCTGGCATTGCAATAATCTTTTGATCTGTAAAGATCGTTCCAATCTTTAACAGAATTAACAATTGTAACCATCAATAGCTCTCCTTTGAGGATGGGTATTTTTTCATTTTCACATCCCCGTTAAAATTCTCCAGTGCTTGCTTCACCAAATCAAATCCGTTCAAATATTTTCTCAGAAATTTGGGCTCGAAATTTTTAGTGAGGCCAAGAAGATCCTGAAGGACGAGAATTTGTCCGTCTGTATATAACCCTGCGCCGATACCGATTGTAGGTATTTCCAATTTTTCCGTAATAGTTCTAGCAAGGTCGGATGGGACCATCTCCAGAACCAGTGCAAAAGCCCCTGCTTCCTGAAGCGATACTGCATCAAGAATTATTTTCTCCCAGGAAATTTTTTCTTTCCCCTGAAGTTTATATCCGCCTGTTTGGTTTACGGACTGCGGGGTGAGTCCAAGGTGTCCCATAACCGGAACGCCGGAATTCACCAATCCATTAATAATTTCAAGACTCCCTGCGGCGCCTTCAATTTTTACCGCCTGCGCACCGGCCTTCATAATACGGTCGATGCCGTTCATCAATTCCGCCACCCCTTTTTTGTGTGCAAGAAAGGGAAAATCGGCGATGAGTATTTTATTTTTCAATCCTTTCTTAACCGCGTTTACATGGTAGCACATCATTGCAATCTCTGCATTCACAGTGGATTCAAATCCGTGCATTACCATCGCGGCGCTGTCGCCAACTAAAACTCCGTCGATGCTGCTCTCATCTATAATCGAAGCCGACCAGAAATCGTAAGAAGTGACGAGTGAAATTTTTTGGCCGCTGCTCTTCATCTTTTTAAAATCTTGTATTGTTTTCATTTTTATTTGCCGGCTAACTTCACAAATGATTTGTAAATATCTTCATAAGGTGAATCTTTCAACTGATCGAGGTGCATTTCAATGGTTTTTTTGTCGCCCCTTGCAATAGGTCCTGTGAGTGGCGAGGCCGATTCAAAAAGATTTATGCCAAGGGATTCGAAATATTTTTTTGCCGCCTCATCAGGTATGCCAACGGTTTGTGACAGGTAATTTTTATAATTAAGCCACAGCAAAGCTGTAAAGTTGCCCGCCATGCTTCCCCACGCATGGTATTTTTTCTTTTCTTCGGGGGGAATAGCGATATGGCGATTATTCAATTCCGGAAATAATTCGGTAAAACTTTTCTTACCGGATTCCGTGACGAAAAAAATCTCTTCATAAAAATTTTTATCGAACAATATCTCGGTAAAACTTGCAAGCGGATGCGCGCTCTCCATTCCGGTAACCGAGAGAGCTCCGCTGAAATGGATCCAAGTTAATTCCGGCGGGAAATAATCTCTATGCGAGAGATAAAAATTTTCAATCGCGTCATCGCTTATAAGCAGCAGAATTTTACCGGATTCAATTTGCAGTTTTTGAAAATCATTTAAACTATTGCGCGAGAAATTAAGATATGGCACTTCAAGGAGATCAAAATAGCGGCGAATGTGAGTTGCCATTCTTCCGCTGCCGAAGACAATATATGACGGGTGCGATTTCATTAAGGGTACCTGTCCGGGGATCAAGTCTCTTTTTGTTCAATAATCAGCAAGATGTAACCGTCCTTAACAGGATCGATTCACAATACTATTTTTCAGGTGAAAAAATCAGTAAAAACTTTTTAAAAACCAAACCAATTATCCGGTGTGTAAATATTGCAGAGAAGAGGCGCAAAATTAAACAGAAAAGAGGATCCGGGTGCCGGGACGGTTTCTTAGGCAGAGGGAGCCAAAATGAAATAAAATTAAATATATTTTTTTTCAGAGCGGCAGGATTATTTCTTAAATATTTTTGTAAATTACTCACATATTATTGAATATGTTAAGCGGTTATCAATTTCAAAAACTATAGATGGAAAGCATGTCATGAATTATTTAAGCAAAAGACAAACTGCCCCGGCGTTTAAATTATTCGCCGCAATTGTTTTGATCTTCTCCCTGCTGACAGCGAATCTAATAGAAGCACAGCAGAAGGGGAAAGACAACACTCTAACCAAGGCGGAAGTAAAAGCGGGATGGAAGCTTCTCTTCGACGGATCTACAGCAAAAGGATGGCGGGGCGCTAAGCTGGATCATTTCCCAGATAAAGGATGGGAGATTAAAGACGGCACTCTTAGTGTGCAGGAATTTAACGGAGGAGAATCTGCAAACGGCGGAGATATCATAACGGTAGATACTTATTCCGACTTTGAACTCTTGTGCGATTTTAAAATTACAGATGGAGCCAACAGCGGCATTAAATATTTTGTGGATCCGGATTTGAACAAAGGTCCCGGCTCGGCTATAGGGTGCGAATTCCAAATCCTGGATGACGCAAAACATCCCGATGCTAAACTCGGGGTTAAAGGCAACAGAACTCTTGGTTCACTGTACGATCTTATCCGCGCCGATAATAAAAAATTTAACGGCATAGGGGAATGGAACACAGCGCGAATTATTGTAAAGAAAAATCATGTCGAACATTGGCTTAACGGCGTAAAGGTTCTTGAATATGAAAGAGGAAATCAAATGTGGCGTGCGCTTGTTGCCTGCAGTAAATATAAAGACTGGCCGAATTTCGGAGAGGCAAAGGCAGGATACATATTACTTCAAGATCACGGTAGCAGAGTCTGGTTTAAAAATATCAAAATCAGAGAAATTAAATAGTTAACAAACTCTACACAGAATAATGAGGTTTTTAATATGAGCAAGAATCAATCAAGGCGAAATTTTATTAAAATGACCGGTTTAAGTCTGGCATCCGGTTCGCTGCTTGGATCAATAACAACGCTTGCAAAACCGCTCGCAAAAAAATTCTCTCTTGAAAATAATCCGGGAAACGAAAAATTAACAATAGGTCTCTGTTCATACTGTTTTAGAACATACCCGCTTGCAGAAGCCATTGCGATGATAAAACGGCTTGGTGTTACAAAGGTTTCTCTTAAAGAAGCGCACCTTTCATTAAAAGCGAGCAAAGAAGAGATACAAAAAGCTTACGAAGAGATCAAAGCAGCAGGATTGGATCTTTACACGGTTGGCGTTATATATATGACAAACGAAGAAGAAGTGAACCGCGCATTTGAATACGCGAAGGGATTGAATGTGAAAATGATTGTCGGCGTGCCGGAGTATGACCTTCTTCCGCTGGCCGAGAAAAAAGTAAAAGAGTACGATATCAAACTCGCTATCCACAATCACGGTCCAAAAGATAAACGCTACCCGAGTCCTCAAGATGTTTACGACAGAATCAAAAATTTGGATTCGAGAATGGGAATGTGTCTGGATATAGGCCACACAACTCGTCTCGGTCTGGATCCCTCTGAGCAGGCTGAAAAATATTTCGACCGTCTGTTCGATCTGCACATCAAAGATGAAACTGCAGCTGCGGCTGAGGGAACAACATTAGAAATGGGGCGCGGCGTTATAGACATTCCGAAGTTCTTTAAAACTCTCATTCGCCTCAATTACAAAGGTGTTTGTTCATTGGAATATGAAAAGGATCCAAAGGATCCTCTCGCTGGCGTAGCAGAATCGATCGGATATGCCCGCGGAGTTTTAAATGCGATTTCTTAAACGGATAGAATAAAATAAATTATAAAAACATATTTCAAACCATAGGTGAAATTATGGCACAATCAAGAAGAGAGTTTATAAAAAAAGTTGCATTGGGTGGCGCCGGTCTAGCGGTTGGATTGAGCGCAAAAAGTTATTCTAGAATCCCGGGAGCAAATGACAGAATTAATTTTGCGGTGATCGGACTTCATGGCAGGGCGTCTGCTCATACCGCAGGAATAAGATCATGTGAAAATACAATGATTACCCATATTTGCGATGTGGATAAAAGAGAGTTGCCGAAATTTGCGGCCGGGGTAAAAAAACATTTCGACCACGATCCGGTTCAAGAAAGAGACTTTAGAAAACTGCTTGAACTTAAAGAAGTTGATGCGATAACAATCGCAACTCCGGAACACTGGCACGCTCCAATGGCAATTATGGGTTTGCAGGCTGGCAAGCATGTTTATGTTGAAAAACCAAGTCATCATAATCCGCGAGAAGGGGAGATGCTTGTTCAGGCGCAGGCAAAATACGGCAAATTGGTTCAGATGGGAAACCAGCAGCGCTCTTCCGACCATACGATAAAAATCATTAATCAGATTAAAGAAGGATTAATAGGAAGACCATACTGGGCTAAAGCGTGGTATGCAAATACCAGAAAAGGAATCGGCGTTGGAAAAGAAGTCCCGGTTCCGGATTATCTTGACTGGGATCTCTGGCAGGGTCCGGCTCCAAGACGTCCTTATAAAGACAACATTCATCCATATAACTGGCACTGGTTCTGGCATTGGGGAACCGGAGAGACATTGAACAACGGGACGCATGAAGTTGATTTGGCGCGATGGGCTTTGGGAGTTGATTATCCTAATACCGTAAGCTCTGCCGGCGGACGCTATCATTATAAAGACGATTGGGAATTTTATGATACACTCGTTACAAATTATGAATATGACGATAAATTAATAACCTGGGAAGATGTAAGCTGCAATGGAATGGGGCAGTACAATACAAGGGGCCGCGGAGTTACTGTTCACGGGACAGAAGGCACTGTTATTATAGATCGAGCTGGTTACGAAATCTATGACGGAAACGGAAAAAAGAAAAACGAGTACAAAACCTCTAACAAAAGCGAGACTCAGGATCTTCAGAGTCTGGATTCGATGACGGATGTCCATTTTCAGAATTTTGTGGGTGGAATAAGAAACGGCGAGAAACTGCGTTCTCCTATTTCGGAAGCTCACAAGAGCGTTACAGTTCTGCTTCTCTCCAATATAGCATGGAAAGTTGGAAGACAGCTTAAATTGGATAAACAAAACGGTCATATCCTGAATGATGAAGAAGCGATGAAATACTGGAGCAGAGAATACGAAAAAGGATGGGAAGTGAAAGTTTGATATTTTTTACTTAAATTTTTTTAATAAAGAATATATCCAATTAATATTAAGGTTAAATCTGGCAACAATTTATGATGTAGCTAAGAAGGCGGGAGTATCGGTAATAACCGTCTCCCGCTTTCTGAATAATCCCAAAATGGTGAGTTCTCGGACTACGGAAAAAATCGTTAAAGCGATGGACGAGCTTCACTACCAGCCGAGTCAAATTGCAAGATCGCTGGTTAAAAAAAGAACAAATACTATAGGTGTAATAATACCCAATATAAAAAACACTTTTTTTAATAGCTGGTTCAGATATATTGAAGATTACGCCACCACTCTCGATTTCAATCTTCTTCTTTGCAACACAGATGAAGATCCGGCCAAAGAGATACGATATGTGAAACTGCTTCAGTCGCAGCGCGTGGACGGCGTCTTAATTGCTCCATGTTCCTCAGCTTCGGTAGAATATCTTCAAAAGTGCAAAGCAAATTTTGTAATAGTAGACCGCGTAGTTGAAAATATCAATGCGCCTTGCGTAACAACTGATCATTACCGGGGATCATTTGAGGCGACAAAATATTTGATCGGTCTTGGTCACAAAAAAATTGCAGTTCTTAAAGGTGCGGGAATTTTATATCCCGACAAAGAGCGCTATGCCGGATTCAAGAATGCAATGGATGAAAAGAAGATAGAAATCGAAGAGGAATTTATTTTCAACTGCGAATTCAATGAGAAAATTGCATATGAAACTGTTCTGAATATATTTCGAAAAGGGATCGAACCGACGGCTATTTTTGCTTTCAACAGTTTGATGGCCATAGGCGCAGTCAGAGCTCTTCAGCAGATGAATATTTCTATTCCCAAAAAAGTTTCTCTTCTCAGTTTCGATGAAATACCGGGTGGAGAGATAGTGAAACCTTCAATCACGCATGTAATGCAGCCGATAAAATCGTTGGGCAAAAATTCGATTACTCTGCTGATCGACATGATACAGAGCAGCAATTTCGTTCTCAGATCAAAACCGATTTTTATTAAAGCTACTTTGGTTATAAATGATTCTTGCAGAAAGATTTAATAATATTATAAGGGAAGTTTAAATTTTGAATGGAGCTGATTTTGTATGTTGCAGGTCGGATATCTGCTCCGATTTAAAATGTTCAAAATTCGGTCTCCCGGTCTCCCGGACTCCCAAACGAGTAATAATTTTTTTTTGAAGGATTAAATAAAATCTTGGTTCGTATTGTTCAGTTCCGTATGTTAAGCATATAAACACCAAGGTTTAGCGATAAAGTAAGCGTTCTAAAAATTTAATATACCCGGCTATCTTTGTTGGCTGTCGCAAACTAAATTAAAAAATAGTAAAGAAAGAGAAATTGAAAAAATCTTTTAAAACAAATGATAACCGTTTATCATTTAATTTGAAAAATCACCAGTGTCCCAATTTTTTTGGAGTCGTTGATGAACAAATTTAAAATGTTTATCGCAATTATTCTGCTCATTCTCAACTCTGCGCCGGACACTATCTGTAAAAATATTTTATTCACACTCAAAACGGATTCGGTTGCAAACAATCCGATCAGAACTCCAAAACCCGCCGATGCGCCAAAAATTAACGGACCATCCCTGTTCGGTGTTCGACCGGGCTCTCAGCTCCTATATAAAATTGCGGCCACTGGAAAAAAACCGCTTGAATATTCCGCTGCTGGAATTCCGGCGGGAGTTAAAATCGATTCAAAGACCGGCCGGTTATTCGGTGTAATAAAAAAGAGAGGAGAATATAAACTCACATTCAAAGTGAAAAATTCGATCGGCACGGCTGAGAAAAAATTTAAAATAATTGTCGGCGATAATATTTCGTTGACACCGGCTCTGGGATGGAATAGCTGGAATTGCTGGGGAGGGAAAGTAACAGGTGAAAATATTATGCAGAGTGCCCGCGCAATGGTTTCGTCCGGATTGATAGATCACGGCTGGACATATATAAATATTGATGACGCATGGCAGGGAAAAAGGGGAGGAAAATTTAATGCGATTCAAAGCAATGAAAAATTTCCCGACATGAAAAAAATGTGCGAGACAATTCACGAGATGGGTTTGAAAGTGGGAATCTATTCCACTCCCTGGACAACATCTTATGCAACCTACATCGGCGGAAGCTCTGAAAATGCAGAAGGATTATGGAGCAAACCAACAATTCCTAAAAAAGGAAATGTGAACAATAAAACTTTGCCGTGGGCAATCGGCAAATATCATTTTGCTAAGAAGGACGCTCTGCAGTGGGCCGAATGGGGAATAGACTATCTTAAGTACGATTGGAATCCGAACGAAGCTCCGGAAACCTTAGAGATGCTGAACGCACTCAAATCCTCGGGAAGAGATGTCATTTACAGTTTATCTAATAATACGCCATACGAAAATATCTCTGATATATCTAAGCTCGCTAATTCCTGGCGGACCACGGGAGACATAAGAGACAGATGGAACTCAATGGCAAGAATTGGATTCTCACAGGATAAATGGGCAGCTTATGCAAGTCCCGGACATTGGAATGACCCCGATATGCTGGTGGTAGGGTTTGTTGGCTGGGGAAATCCGCGTCCGACACTTTTAACTCCCGATGAACAATACACTCATATTACTTTATGGTGCCTCTTATCCGCTCCGCTTCTTATCGGATGCGATATGGAAAAGTTAGATGATTTTACTCTCAATCTTCTTACGAACGACGAAGTGCTTGCGGTGGATCAGGATCCGCTGGGCAAACAAGCGGTTAGCGTTACAGCCGATACAACTAAAAGAGTTTACATCAAACAACTGGAAGACGGTTCCAAAGCAGTGGGATTATTCAATCTCGGCGAAAAAGAAACAACAGTCTCTGTAAGATGGTCCGATCTGCATATTAGCGGCGTCCAGTGCGTAAGAGATTTATGGCGCCAAAAGGATTTGGGCGAATTCGATTCGCAGTTTTCTATAACAGTTGCACCTCACGGTGCGGAAATGGTAAAGATTTTCAAGAAGACAAAAAAATAAAATATAAAAATAGTTTTTCCGTAAATGAAAACGCAGCAACTTTTTCAAATTAAGATTGCCGAAACCGGAAAATGAAAAGAAACATTCTCAATTTTTCTATCCTAAGCCTGTGGATTATTCTGTCAGTGAATAATTCCTTTACGGCAAATCAAATCAAACTCACACTCCCTTACAACAAAATTCAATCAGAAAACAAAATTATCATAAAAATAAATTCAACTACGCAAAATCCGGCATTCCGAATGAAATCTGAAAATTCAAATCAAAAAAAATAAAATGAATTTAAAAAATATTAACAGGAGGAGTAAAAAAAGGATTTTTATGAAATGAAATATCTCAAGGAGGATATCCTTATTTCCCAATTTTATTTAACGAGTACATTTACGCAATTGTATTAATCATAATCAAGAGGTAGTTATGAAAAAAATATTACTGTATACAGGGAGATCCGCGTTTATCTTTCTGTTCATGATTATTGTCTTATTTATGCAGGCTGGAGATATGATTGCCGGTACCACAGGTAAGATAGCCGGCAAAATCATAGACGCAAAGACTAAAGAACCGCTGCCTTCCGCCAGCATAATGATCAAAGAATTAAAAACCGGAACTGCCAGCAATATAGACGGCAGATATTTTATTATCAACATTCCTCCGGGGACCTATACTCTCACAGTTTCAATGATAGGATATGAGACAATAACACTTACTGGTATACCGGTAAGTGTGGATCATACAACCCCGCAGGATGTAGAATTAGTACCCTCCGATCTTCAGGGGCAGGAGATAGTTATAGTTGCCAAAAAGGAAAACATCAGGCGAGATGTTTCTGCAAGTCAGGTCGTAGCCACTGCAGAACAGATTGTGTCTATTCCAATGGTAAATGATTTGAATTCATATATCAACCTGCAGGCCGGTGTGGACGGAAACGATATCCGCTCTGGCGGCTTGGATCAGAGAGGATATATGGTTGACGGTTTGATCTCTGTTGATAACCGCAGAAACGAACCGTTGATGTTAACAAATATGAGTACTGTGCAGGAATTAACTCTTGTTAAAGGGGGATTTAACGCAGAATATGGAAATATAAGATCAGGATTAGTTAATGTTGTTACAAAGGATCCGGATTTCAATAAAGTGCATGTTTATGCAGATTTAAGATTTACGCCGGCGCGCCAAAAACATGACGGTGATCCGATCACTAGCCCCAACAACTGGTACAATAAAGCTTTCATGGATCCGGGCGTTGCTTTTGTTGGAACAACAAACGGTACATGGGATGAAGAAACCCAGGC